>JBAXGN010000143.1 GCA_037139415.1 Verrucomicrobiota bacterium
CAGCCTGACAGCATGGCCATGGATTGTTAGTCTCAACTTGAAAGCAAATTAGAATTACACAAACTCAATAATCGGTTGATCCACGACCAGACTTGTGCCCTTGGTGGCCAACACCTTGGCGACCACTCCATCAGCCTCCGCCAGCAAAGCCGTTTCCATCTTCATGGCGTCAATCACCACCACGCGTTCTCCAGCCAGCACTTTCTGCCCAGGTTGTACCGCCACGTCAACCAGCAGCCCGTGCATGGGCGACCGCACCACGCGATCTCTCACGGGGGGCGCCTTGCATGGCATCATGGAGTAGAGTTCCGCCGCGCGCGGCGAAAGGACCATCGCCTCAATCTGCGTGCCATTATGCGATACCCGAATAGCTAGCGGATTTTTGCCGCCGCCACGTTCCGCCTGTGCAATGAACGGCTTGTCGTTGCACAACCCGTCAATGAGAATGGCTCCCAGCTTGGTCGGACTGCAGATTTTATAATGTGCGCTGCCCACCGTCACCACGCTGGTGCCTGTTTTATTATCGAAGTGAGTTACCTTGGCCGGGGTGGTCACACGGTGCCCCCGCTGCCCCATGGTGACCACCGCGAAATCCTCGTTTACCTCCACCTCATGCCCCTCCATCTGCCCGCTGATGCCGGTGGCGCGATGCCGGTATTGCCGGTGAACAAAGGCTGCCAACGCCACCAGGAAATTCTTATCATCGTGGGGGACATCTTCCGCCCGGAACCCCTTGCCGTAATGCTCCGCGATGAACCCCGTGTGGAAATCACCCTTCACAAACCCCGGCTGCGCAAGCAGCGCCACCTGGAATAAAATATCCGTGGATACCCCGCGAATTACGAAGCCATTCAGCGCCTCGCGCATTCTGCCCAGCGCGTCACGCCGGTCCTTTCCGTGCACGATCAACTTGGCGATCATGCGGTCATAGTGTACCGGGATTTCCCCGCCCTCCTGCACTCCCGTATCCACCCGCACCCCGTTCAGGCGCGTCATGTCCGCCGCAAACATCGTCTCCACCGGCGGGTGAAACCGCACCAGCCGCCCGGTTGAAGCGCAAAAATTCCGGAATGGATCTTCCGCGCTGATCCGGCATTCAATCGCCCAGCCGTGACGCCGCACTTCCGCTTGCGTCAGCGGCAACTTTTCACCGGCCGCCACCCGGATCGTCAGTTCCACCAGGTCAAGGCCGGTGATGCATTCCGTCACCGGATGCTCCGCCTGCAGCCGGGTGTTCATTTCCAAAAAATAAAAGCGCTGGTCCTTGCCCACCACAAACTCGACCGTTCCCGCCCCTTGATACTGCACCGTCTTGGCCAATAGCACGGCTTGCTCGCACATGGCCCGGCGGGTGGCTTCGCTGATGAATGGGGATGGAGCCTCCTCGATCACCTTTTGAAAACCGCGCTGCATCGAGCATTCCCGTTCGTACAGGCTGATCACATTGCCATGCCGGTCTCCGACTAACTGCACTTCCACATGCCGCGCCTCCTCGATGTACTTCTCCACGTACACCCCGCCGACGCCGGAACCGTTCCGCGCTTCCTTGAGGCAGATGTCAAATCCCTCGACGGTTTCCTGGTCGTTGCGCGCAACCTGCAAACCTTTGGGCCCGCTCGCTGTATTCGCCTTGAGCATGACCGGATATCCGATACCCCGGGCGAGTTCCGCGGCACGCTCCACCGTTTCAACCACCTCGTTCACCCCAGCCACACAGTTCATCCCGGCTGCAGCGGCCATCTGCTTGGCCGCCAACTTGTTCCCCATCGCCGCAATGGTTTCGTGCTTCGGACCAATGAACGTGATCCCTGCTTCCTCCACTTGCCGGGCAAACTCCGCGTTCTCACTCAGAAAACCGTAGCCGGGATGAATCGCCTGCGCTCCAGATGCTTTACAGGCCGCGATGATTTTATCCATCGCCAGATAGCTTTCCCGGCTGGGAGCGGGTCCAATGTTGATGGCTTCGTCGGCCAGAATCACGTGCCGGGCATCCCGGTCGGCATAGGAAAATACCGCCACCGTTTTGATTCCCAGTTTCTGGGCCGTCTTAATAATCCGGCAGGCGATCTCGCCGCGGTTAGCAATCAGAATTTTGGTAAACATGTCTTGAATAAGCGCGTTTGCGCGATTGGATCAGTTTAAGCGTCGTATTCGGTGACCATCCTGCTTCACAGCGGAATGCTGCCATGTTTGCGCCATGGGTTCTCCAGCTTCTTATCGCGCAGCATGACCAACGAACGACAAATACGCTTGCGCGTCTCATGCGGCAGGATCACGTCGTCAATGAAACCGCGCGCCCCAGCCACAAATGGATTGGCAAAACGCGCCTTGTATTCGGCCTCCTTCGCCGCCAGCTTGGCTGGATCGTCCTTGCCCTCGCGGAAAATGATTTCCACCGCTCCCTTGGACCCCATCACCGCAATCTCGGCATTCGGCCAGGCAAAATTCACATCCCCGCGTAAATGCTTGGAAGCCATCACGATATAGGCCCCGCCATACGCTTTGCGGGTGATCACCGTGATTTTGGGGACCGTACACTCCGCGTAGGCGTACAATAACTTGGCGCCGTGCTTGATGATGCCGTCGTACTCTTGGGCCGTACCAGGCATGAAGCCGGGCACATCCACAAAGGTGATGACCGGAATACTGAAGGCATCGCAGAAACGTACAAATCGCGCCGCCTTGATGGAACTTTTGATATCCAGACACCCGGCCAGTACCATGGGTTGATTGGCCACGATCCCCACTGTTTGCCCTTCCATCCGGCCAAAGCCAATGATGACGTTGGTGGCATAGGCGGGTTGCAGTTCAAAAAAGTCACCGTCATCCACGACTTTCAAGACCAACTCCTTCATGTCATAAGGCTGGCTTGGATTAGCCGGCACCAGCGTATCCAACGACATATCGATCCGGTCCGCCGGATCCCCGCTTTTACGAACCGGCGCTTTCTGGCGATTGTTCAGCGGGAGGTAGTTAAACAGTCGGCGCACCATCAACAGCGCCTCGACATCATTATCAAATGCAAGGTCGGCCACCCCGCTTTTAGTGGTATGTGTCAATGCACCGCCCAACTGCTCCGCCGTCACCGTTTCATGCATGACGGTTTTGACCACATCCGGGCCGGTGACAAACATATAGGAGCTATCCTTGACCATGAAGATGAAATCGGTAATCGCTGGCGAATACACCGCACCACCAGCGCTTGGCCCCATGATCAGGCTGATTTGTGGTATGACACCACTGGCCAGCACATTGCGCTGGAAAACTTCCGCGTACCCTCCCAATGACGCGACACCCTCCTGAATGCGTGCGCCGCCAGAGTCGTTCAGGCCGATCACCGGAGCGCCCACCTGCATGGCATGATCCATCACCTTGCAAATTTTCTCGGCATGGGTTTCGCTTAACGCCCCACCAAACACCGTAAAGTCTTGACTATAAACAAATACCAAACGACCATTAATCATGCCGTAGCCCGTCACCACGCCGTCTCCAGGCACCTTATTTTGTTCCATGCCGAACTCCACACACCGGTGCTCCACGAACATGTCCCACTCCTCAAACGTGCCTTCGTCGAGCAGCAGTTCCAACCGCTCACGGGCCGTGAGTTTGCCCTTCTTGTGTTGTGCATCAATGCGCTTTTTACCACCACCCGATCGGGCGGCTTCACGCTTCTTTTCCAGTTGATCAAGAATATCTTGCATGGATTTAAAATAAACTGCCACGAATGGAAACCACACCTTTGGCGACACGAAACACAGTGCGCCCAAGCTGCCTTACTATCGATTTTCGCTTCATTTGGCTAATTATTGATGGGGGGAATCCTAATTGCCGCAGGCGAAATCTGCAAGCATTATATTCCCAGTTGACGAAGGTCAAAGCGGACCTATGTTGCAGCTTATATTTTCTTAATGCATGCATGATATATTGCAGCCCAACAACGATTTGACCGACCGGTTGATGAAGTACTGGCGGCCTCCGGCTGTCTTTGGCCCATTACGCCAATGAATCTGATTCAAACTACTCTGCGCCGCCCCATCACGGTACTCGTAATCATTCTCGGCCTTGCCCTGAGCGCCGGCATCGCCATCCAGCGTATGTCCCGCGACGTGTTCCCGCCCTTGGGGATTCCCACCATCTACGTCGCGCAGCCTTATGGGGGCATGGATCCTGCCCAGATGGAGGGTTATCTCAGCTACTATTATGAGTATCACTTCCTTTATATCACCGGCATCGAACACGTCGAGTCCAAGTCCATCCAGGGTGCCAGCATCATGAAGTTGCAGTTTCACCCGGGAACGGACATGTCCCAGGCGCTTTCCGAAACCATCAGTTACGTCAACCGCGCCCGTGCCTTCATGCCGCCGGGCACAGTACCGCCGTTTGTGACCCGCTTTGACGCTGGCAGTGTGCCGGTGGGGTATCTGGTCTTTTCCACCACCAACGCCAGCCGGACCGTCGGTCAGATGCAAGACGCCGCCCTGAACTTGGTCCGCCCCTTGTTTGCCACCCTGCCGGGGGTGTCCGCCCCTCCGCCATTCGGCGGTAGCGCGCGCTCCATTCTGGTAAACGTCAAGCCGGACCGCATGCGCGCATTGGGGCTATCGCCAGAAGACATCGTTCAAGCCATGACGCAGGCCAATACGATCAGCCCCTCGGGCAACATGAATCTGGGGGACAAATACCCCATCGTACCCGTCAATGCCGTCGTCAAAAATATCAAGGATCTGGAAGGCGTCCCCCTGCGTGTCCATGCGACGGGGGCCGTATTTTTGCGGGACGTGGCCACGGTGGAAGACGCCTCGGACGTCGTAACCTCCTATGCGCTGGTGAATGGGCGGCGCACCGTCTATATGCCCGTGACCAAACGCGCCGATGCCTCGACGCTCTCGGTGGTGGAACTGGTTCGGGAGAACCTCGCCCGATTCCAAAGCGTGGTGCCGGATGATATTAAGGTGACCTACGAGTTCGACCAGGCGCCGGTGGTACGTCGCGCCATCCGAGACCTGATCAAGGAAGGCGCCTTGGGAGCATTGTTGACGGGCTTGATGGTATTGCTGTTCCTGCGCGACTGGCGCAGCGCGTTCATCGTGGTCATCAACATTCCGCTGGCTTTGCTGGCCGCCTGCCTGGCGCTATGGCTTACCGGCCAGAACATCAACCTGATGACTCTGGGCGGCCTGGCTTTGGCAGTGGGCATCCTGGTAGATGAGGCCACGGTCACAGTGGAGAATATTCATGCGCATGTCACCCGCGGCAGTTCGCTGGCCCGCGCCGCGCTGAATGCCACGCGCGAGACCGCCCTACCCCGCCTGCTCGCCATGCTGTGCGTGCTGGCGGTGTTCATTCCAGCCTTCTTCATGCAAGGCGCGGCCAAAGCGTTGTTCGTGCCGCTCACGCTGGCCGTGGGCTTTTCAATGGTGGCGTCGTTCCTGCTTTCCAGTACGCTGGTGCCCATCCTGTCCATCTGGTTTCTGCGCGGGCATGATCAGGAGGTTCAGGATGCCTCATTTTTTGCCCGGCTTCAGGCAGCGTATGGCCGGGTCCTGAGCGGCGTGGTTGCAGCGCGCTGGCTGCTGGTTCCCCTTTACCTCGGTGCCGCCCTGCTAGTGGGCTGGTTTTTCGGTGCCCGCCTCGGCACGGAGATTTTCCCATCCACGGACGCCGGCCAAATGGCACTGCGAGTGCGGGCACCCACCGGCACCAGGGTGGAACTGACCGAGCAACTGGCGCTCAAGACCCTGTCGCTAATCCAACGTGAGGCGGGCGCGGACAACGTCGCATTGACCATGGGGTTGGTGGGCGTGCATGCGGCCAATTACCCGGTCAATCTGATTCATCTCTGGAACGGCGGGCCCGAGGAAGCCTGGTTGGCCATCCAGTTCAAGCCAGACGCACCGGTGAAAGTCAGTGCGTTGAAAGAACGGCTGCGGGCGGTCTTCGCGAACGAACTGCCGGGCGTGCGGATATCGTTCGAACCGAGCGATATTGTCAGCCGGGTGATGAGTTTTGGCTCGCCTACGCCCATTGAAGTGGCCGTCAGCGGGCCGAATCTGGCGGCCAACAAGGAGTTCGCGGACAAGATTCACGCCAAAATGAAGGCGATTCCGTTCCTGCGCGACGTGCATTTTGCTCAGTCGCTGGATTTCCCAACGGTGGAAGTGAACGTGAACCGCGAGCGCGCCGGGCTTCTGGGCGTCAAAGTCGGCGATGTCACCCGCTCACTGGTGGCCGCCACCACCTCCAGTCGCTTCACGGTGGCCAACTATTGGGCCGATCCGAACTCGGGCGTCAGCTACAACCTGCAGGTGCAAATCCCGCAAACCAAAACCACCTCGCTGGAAGATCTGCAAAACCTCCCGGTGTCCGGCACGGCGGGGAAAACGGTGCTGCTCCGCAATGTGGCCAAGCTCGCACCCGGCACCGCCGTCGGCCAGTACGAACGCTACAACATGGCGCGCGTGGTCAGCATTACGGCCAACCTGCACGGCGCGGACCTGGGCCAGGTAGCCAGGGAAATCACCCGGGTGCTGGAGGAAGTCGGCGCGCCACCGCCCAAAATGCGCGTGGATGTGCGCGGCCAGATCGTTCCCATGCGGCAACTCTTTGACGGCTTCCGATCCGGTCTGATCATCGCAGTGGTGGTGATCCTGCTCATGCTGGCAGCCAATTTCCAATCACTCCGGCTCGCCCTGGCGGTATTGTCCACCGTGCCAGCGGTACTGGTGGGCGTGGTACTGACGCTGTGGGTCACCAGCACCACCCTGAACATTCAATCGGCCATGGGGGCCATCATGGCAGTGGGCGTGGCCGTGGCCAACGCCATCTTGCTGGTGACTTTTGCCGAACGCGCCCGCACCGCCGGGGCCGCGCCAACCGACGCGGCAATCGAGGGTGCCCGCAGCCGTTTGCGTCCCATTCTAATGACCAGTCTGGCAATGATCGCCGGCATGTTGCCGCTGGCACTCGGCTTGGGCGAAGGCGGCGACCAGACGGCACCGCTGGGCCGGGCAGTCGCGGGCGGCCTTGCGCTGGCCACGCTAGCCACGCTATGGGTGCTGCCACCCGTCTTTGCCATGATCATGGGGCGGACTGTGCGCTCGCCGTCACTCGACCCGGATGATCCCGCCAGCCCGCAATACGCACCCGTAAAATGAAAATTCAACGCTGCATGTTTTTATGAAAGACTTACTCAAATTGAGGCGCTGGCCTGCGGTCACCACCTTCTCCCCCTTGGGGGAGAAGGATGAGATGAGGGGGGGCAGGGGGAGAAGTAAAGTGGGGGGGCATGGGGAGGGGTTTACGGTGTCACCCAAAGCTCATTTCATTAGGAAAACCATGTCAAACTGCGCCCAAGTAATCCTGGCCACCTTGCTCTCCCTCCCCCTTCAGGCTACCGATGCGCCCAAGCCCATGGAGGTAAAAACATCCAAGCCCGCGCGCGGGGAAATCGTGCGTTACGTCACGATCCCCGGCACCATCAAGGCCAACCAGCAAGCCACCCTCTACGCCAAAACCGCCGGTTACCTCAAACGCATCGCCGTGGACAAAGGCGACCGAGTCAAGGCCGGGGTTTTGATTGCGGAAATTGAGTCCCCTGAACTGGAGAGCGAATTGATCCGCAGCCGTGCCGAAGTCGTGCGTGCCAAAGCCGAAACCGTTCGTACCAGCGCGGAATTGGAGATCGCACAACTCATGTCCAACCGGATGAAGCAGGCCCAGCAACAGTCGTCCGATCTGGTTACCCCGCAAAGCGTGGATGAAGCCAAGGCTCGCCTTGCCTCCGCCCAAGCCAACTGCGAAGTCAGCAAAGCCAATGAAGCGGTCACGCAGGCCAACGTGACGCGCCTCGAAACCCTCCTAGCCTACACCCGCATCACCGCGCCCTTTGACGGCGTCGTCACCGGGCGCTCCGTGGATCCAGGCGCATTTATCCCGGCCGCCACCTCCGGCAGTGCGGCACAATCTGCCGCCATGGTAACCGTCATGGAATTCAGCACGGTACGCATCCAGGTTGCCATGCCGGAGGTCGAGTCCGTGCTGGTGCGCGAGGGCCAACCGGTTAAAACCACGGTAGAAGCGCTCCCAAGCCGGGTATTTGAAAGCAAAGTCAGCCGGATTGCCGGCGCATTGGATGAGGCCACACGCACCATGTTGATTGAAGCCGATTTGCCGAACCCTCAACACGAATTGCGGCCCGGCATGTATGCCACGGTCAAGGTGGGCGTGGAGAAACATACGGCGGCCTTGCTGGTGCCGGCCGAAGCGTTGGTCATGGAAAAGGCCAATGCATTTGTCTTCCTCAACGCCGGCGGCAAGGCGCACAAGACCGCCATCCAGATTGGTTTTAATGACGGCAATAAAGTCGAAGTCTTAAGCGGACTGTCGGGCACAGAACCGGTACTGCTGGTTGGCAAGCTGCCGATCACGGATGGCAGTCCCATCAACGCGATTGAGGCCCAATGAACCCAAGGTCAACCATGCAACTCATTGGCAAGTCTGTGGCCCTTCAATCGGTGTGGTGTTGGATAGCCCTGGTCGGAGTAATGGCCGTTCCGATGAGTTTTTGCGCCGACGCCCCTTCTACGACGGGCACGCCCCCCGGAAACCAGCTCATGGTGATTGATCTGCCCACGACGTTACGACTGGCCGGGGCCAAAAATCTCGACGTCCAGCTTGCCCGCGAACGCCTGAACGAGGCCAAAGCCAATCATTCCTCCGCGCAAACCAAATTTTTCCCGTGGGTCAGCCCGGGCATCGCCTATCGTCGGCACGACCACCTGTCGCAGGATACGGCGGGCAACGTGTACAATGTCCATCGCGATTCCTATGCGCCGGGTGCGACCATCAATGCGCAACTTGATCTGGGCGAAGCCATCTACCAATCGCTGGCTGCCAAACAAATGGTCAAGGCTTACGATCATGCCCTGGAGGCCTCCCGACAGAACAGCGTTATGGCCGCCGCGCACGGGTATCTGGAACTTGTTTATGCGCAATCCGCCACCGACGTGGCGCAGGAATCCGTGCGCATCGCCACGGAATATACCCGGCAGCTTGAAAACGCGGCGGCGGCGGGGATCGCCTTCAAAGGGGATGTCTTCCGGGCGCGGGTGCAACAGGAACACAACCAACTTGCGGTAAAACGGGCGGCGGAACAACACCGCGTCGCCGGTTTGCGACTTGCCCAAATGTTACGGCTCGATCCCACCGTAATGTTGACGGCGGCGGATGCGAGCCTGGCGCCCATGCAACTGGTGGACACGAATACCACCATTGAATCGGTCGTGATGGAGACCTTGCGCACGCGTCCGGAACTCAAGCAAAACCAGGCATTGATTGCCGCTGCGCGCAATAACCGAGAAAGCGTCAAATATGGCCCGCTGATCCCCTCGATCGGCGTCTCTGGCTTCCTCGGCGGACTGGGTGGCAGTGCGGAGTCCGGCCCCTCCCGGTTTGGAAATCAGGAAGATTTATACGTGAACCTGGGCTGGCGGCTTGGCCCCGGCGGATTGTTTGATTCCAGCCGCATCCGCGCCAGCACCGCGCGCCTCAAAACCGCCGAGCTTACCCAGGAAAAAATCTGCGATGAATTGACCCGTCAGGCAATCGAGGCCTTGGTGCATTACCAATCCCTGCGGGGACAATTGGATAGCGCCTCACGCGCCTTGGCTGCCGCCGAAGAAAGCTTGAGCTTCGCCCGCCAGCGCAAAGAATTCGCTGTCGGCGTCGTGCTGGAAACCATTCAATCCGAACAGGACCTCACCCGCACCCGCCTGGAATACCTGAAGATCATCGCCGAATTCAACAAGGCCCAATACCTGCTTCAGCAGACCATGGGTAAATTGTAGATCGGTCTGCGGATCATCTCTGGCTTGACCTGAAGGCAGGGGCGGTATAGTCTCTTGGAAAGTTCAGCCATAAAAATTATGACAACTATACCAAACAGCGTTATCTCACGCCGGCAGTTTGCGAAACTGGGCGGTGCCAGTCTCGCCACGTTGGCCCTCGCTTGGCGCTTTGCGCCTCTGGCCCAGGCCGCCGGCAACAAAATCCCCATCGGCGTGCAGCTCTATTCCGTACGCAAAGAGTGCGAAAAGGATCTGCCGCCCGTGCTCGAAGCCATCGGCAAGATGGGCTACAAAGGCGTGGAATACGCCGGCTACTATAAACGCAATGCCGAGGAATTGCGCAAGCTGATGGATGCCAACGGACTGGTTTGTTGCGGCACGCACACCGCCATGAGCACCATCGAACAAGCCAACCTCAAGGCCACCATCGAATTCAATAAAACCCTGGGAAACAAATACCTCATTGTCCCCAGCATGCCCAAGCAACGCGCCGGCACCAAACAGGCCTGGCTGGATACCGCCAAGTATTTCAATGACGTGGCGGACCAATTGAAGGCAGATGGCATGTACACCGGCTATCATGCGCATGGCGGGGATTTCAAACCGGTGGAAGGTGAAGTGCCGTGGGATTTGTTCTTTGGCAATACCAAGCAGGAAGTGATCATGCAGCTCGACACCGGCAACTGCATCGGCGGCGGCGCTGATCCGGTGGCCGTGCTAAAGAAATATCCGGGCCGCGCCCGCACCATTCACCTCAAAGAATCGGGCGGTCCCAAGGAAGCCGTGATCGGCGGCGGGGACATTAAATGGAAAGACGTCTTCACAATTTGTGAGACCGGCGGCACCCAATGGTACATTGTCGAACATGAACGCGGTGGACCCGATCCGGTGAACGACATCAAACGTTGCCTGGAATCCTTGAAAGCAATGGGCAAGGCATAATTGATCTCTCTGGCGAAACAAAAAGGCGGCCTTTCGAGGCCGCCTTTTTTGTCGGTTAAACTGGTAAGCGCGCTTACGCCAGCGGAGAGAGAATCGTTTCCACCGGGCTGCGGCTGAGTTTGGCAAACTTGGGCACGCCGCCTTCCACCTGAAATTTCACTTCGCCTTCGATCAAGGGGCGAGCGTAGGTGACGAACTGTTCGTTGGGCAGGAAGCCATCTTCCGAGATCCATTCGCGCGGAATCAAGCGCTCGGCATTGGCAATCTCTTCCAAATGATGCAAGTCGGTCGTCCACTTGTATGGGCTGTCCGATTGGCGCACGATTTTGACCACGTAACCACTCTTGCCATCCACGGCAGCGCGCACGGCGGCTTCGCCGGCGACAAAGGCTTGGTCGTTATCGGTCTTGCTCGAGAAATGGGCGGCGGCGCGTTGCGCATAGCCGAGTTTCACCGTGCGGGTCTTGATATTCAGTTTCCCGCTGACCACTTCGGCCAGGAGATCGGCGGCACCGGAGAGCAGCGGATGCCCAAAGGCGTCCACCCGGCTCTTGTCGGCGGCGACTTCTTTGCCCTTGGCGTCCTTGAGTCCTTCCCCCACCACCACGACGCAGTATTTGTACGCGGCGATGGTTTCCTTGACTTTGGCCAGGAACTTCGCTTCGTCAAACGCCACTTCCGGCAGCAAAATGATATGCGGCGCATCCTCCGGGGCGCGCTTGGCCAGCACGGTACCGGCGGCGATCCAACCGGCGCGACGACCCATGACTTCAATGATGCAGCAAGAGCCGTCATCAGTGGCCATGCTGCCGATATCAGCGGCGATTTCCATCACCGTGGTGGCGTTATACTTGATCACGGAGCCGTATCCGGGGCATTGGTCGGTATGCGGGAGATCGTTGTCAATGGTCTTGGGGATGCCGATGACGCGCAGTTCATAGCCGCGCTTTTCCGCTTCATGGCTGATTTTGTGCGCGGTGTCCTGGGAATCATTGCCGCCGGCGTACAAGAAAAACCGGATGTTATGGGCGTTGAAGACCTCAAACAGGCGATCCATGTCTTTGGCGGCCTTTTCCGGCTGCCCTTTAAAGTCCAGCTTGTAGCGGCAGGTGCCCAGCGCGGCGCCCGGTGTAAACCGCAGCCCCTCGATGGTCTTCTGCTTTTCGTCGTTCAGGTCAATCAAGTTCTCACGCAGAATGCCATAGATACCGTTCAACCCACCGTATATCTCTTCAATGCATTCATGTTTGCCCGCTTCGGTAACCACGCCAGCAACGCTCGCGTTGATCACCGAAGTCGGCCCGCCTGATTGGGCAACCAATAATTTTCCAGAAAGTTCAGCCATATTCGTTATACAAATTGAGCGGATAAGATGCCTATGCCGCAAGCCACTGTCAAACAATTCCCATAAGTTTTAGCACGCCCCAACTTTTAGCGGGAATTCGCCCTGGCGGTTCACCGTGAAGTTGGTTTTTTAAAGGATCCGCACGGAAGGCTTGCGCCGGGGAAATTCCGTAGTAATTTGAGGGCCGACATAATTACATACGTATGATTCCAGTTGAATTAAGCAGGGATTGCGAAGCGGTGGCCATTCCGGGCGGCCAAACCACCACGTTGCCGAAAGGCGCCAGTGTCACGATCACCCAAACTTTGGGCGGGGTGTACACGGTGCAAACCATGGATGGCCTGTTCCGCATCGCCACCAAAGATGCCGACGCGCTCGGCTTGCAGGCCGAGGCGCTGGAAGCGCCCACCCAAAAAACCGCCAACGGCCCGGTGGATGAGAAAACCGTCTGGGACATCCTCAAAACCTGTTACGACCCGGAGATTCCCGTCAACATTGTGGACCTTGGGCTGGTGTACGACCTGCATTTGGAGCAATTGCCCAGCGGCCGCACCAAGGTAATGGCCAAAATGACGCTCACCGCACCGGGGTGCGGCATGGGGCCAATGATCGCCGGGGACGCCCAGCAAAAGATTATCGGCCTTCCCGGAGTCGAGGAAGCGTCCGTGGAACTGGTCTGGGACCCGCCCTGGCATCAATCCATGATCACAGCCGACGGTCGCAAAATCCTGGGGCTGGAATAAAACGTACCATTTCGGGATTGCTTCCAGGCGTCAGGACCTCTATTTTCCGTCCTAATGATTCGCCTGGTCCTATTTGACATTGATGGCACACTTGTCCGCACGCATGGCGCGGGGGTGAAGGCATTCCTGAGCGCCTTTGACCATGAATTCAAGCTCCCCTGCAACGGCGTGCGCTTGTCCTTTGCGGGGCGGACGGATACTTCGCTCGTACGCGAATTCTTCAAGTTGCACCGCCGCGAGCCCACCCGCGAGGATTTCGACCGCTTCTTCGACCGCTACGTGTTCCTGTTGGAGCACAACTTGCAGCATGGCAAAGGCCACATCATTCCGGGCGTCTGGGAATGGCTGGAGCAACTCGCCGCGTTGCCGCAACCGCCCTTGATCGGGTTGTTGACCGGCAACGTCCGGCTGGGTGCGGAAATCAAACTGCGCCACTTCAACTGCTGGGAGCGCTTCGCCATCGGCGCGTTTGCCGATGACCACGAGGATCGCGATCAGATTGCCGCCATCGCCTTCGCGCGCGGACGCCAGCTTCTGGGACCGGCCTTGCAGCCGCACGAAGTGTTGGTGATCGGGGATACGCCGCATGACGTGCGTTGCGGGAAATCCATTGGCGCCCGCGTATTAGCCGTGGCCACGGGGGGCGCCAAGTTGCCGGAATTACTCGCCAGCCAGCCGGACTGGGCGGTCAACGACCTGCTGGAGATTCGCGCCGCCTCCGTGATCCATGCGTGAACGGACGGCTTAATCCAATGCGCTTGAAAGCGATTGGGAATTATTCCAATGAGCTTTCAAGATGAGACTAAGGCGCGCAGGATTTTGGGCGGCTGGCGAGACGCGAGCGAGGCGCATACCCGCAGCGGTCTGTAACGAGCGAGCAACGAAGCCAGCAGCTCAAAAGACCAGCGAATTAGCCTCAGCTTGATAGCGATTTGGAATTAGCACCGTTTGCGTCCGCCCCCGCAACAACCGCCACCACAACAACCCCCGCCGGTTTTGCAGGAGGCCCCGGAGCCGCCGCCGCCGCGGGAGGTTCCGGAGGAGGCAAACGTGCTCATCTTCTTTTCCAAACGGGGGGACCCGCAGTCCGGACACTTGGTGCCCTTCCAATTACTGGAGCGCACCAAAATCTCGTTGTCCTTCCCGCATTTCCCGCAATGAAATTCATAAATCGGCATGCGCGCAATATAACCACACAAACCCGGCATGGCAAGTCTCGTGCAAACTCCGCGCCTCCGCGACACCCAGCCAGGGCGCGCTTGACACGTTCGGCGAGCCTGATAAGTCCGGTATTCCAATCCGCCGGGTTTGGTTGGCGGGCGATTACAAATTGAAAATTTAAAATTTGCAATGGATTTGGCCTTCAGCCGGCGATTGATGGAATACCGCCGTCTTTGGCCATAAACTCTGGAATTCATCCGGCCATCCCGCAGGGATGGAAGATAGTAGCCGGAGCGTCATGAGGGGAACGGGGCATGACCTCCGGTACAGCGTCCGATAACCCAGCGCACCCCGGATTGGGTGCCAGATTAAAGCGTTCTGTTTCATTACAATCCGCCGCCAAACCGCCCCAATACATCAAATTTTGATGAAAATACGCGTTTTTAACGGTTTTAAACACAGTTTGTGGCAACAATGCCATGGTTTGAGAGGAATCGTAGCTGGCCTAAAAGTTATCTACCGTGGCCTCATATACATTGCTCATGGCCCCAATAAAATTACCTGAGGCCAAAGTAATTAAGGATAGGGCCATAAACGATATGTCCCATGACACAATCTTAGCGGCCTTGTGTAAATAGTTTTAGTCCCAGGCCAAACAAAATGCAGCACGAGGTAATAATCATTAGGCTTGTGCCTTAATATTTGCGGCCATGGGTATATTTTATTAGGCCTTGCCATGTTATCGGGGGGCTGGTTCTATGCGGGAAATAAATACGTATGGATTTTGTTCCGAAGACTCGAAAGTTACATTAT
This sequence comes from Verrucomicrobiota bacterium, assembly GCA_037139415.1. Classification (NCBI taxonomy): domain Bacteria; kingdom Pseudomonadati; phylum Verrucomicrobiota; species Verrucomicrobiota bacterium. Next base: position 14,850 of record JBAXGN010000143.1, read on the forward strand.
CCGTGGTATAAAAAGCTGGCGGAGAGCGTGGAGGCCGCGACGGCCAACTGGCTGATGTTCAAAAACCGTCTTGACTACCATTCTGCAAACCCTCCGGGTTTGGACCGGTGGCGGGGTTAACCACGCGATAATTCAAATTCTTCAAAGAGGTGCCCGATGGCAATGGCGTCCACGCCGGCCGGGTTCCGTGAGGTGATCAGCGCCAGCATCGCACCATCGGAGCGCTGGCAAACTTGTAATAACGCCTTTTCAAACAACCAATTGATGCGGGTGGCGGGCAGCCGTTGGCTGGAAAGATGCTGGCTGGTTTCCATCAGGAAACGCCAGACATTTTCCAAACTCATGAGCGGAAAGCTATGGGCGAAACTCTGGCCGGTCACGGTCTTATCGGGAAAAATAATACCCGCCGCCAGCACGCCTTTTTGGCGGGCGTTGGCATACAACCAGTTGCCTTGGTCGTCGTTCATAATTTGCCCCGCTGGGAACGTACCAGCAGGCGGCTATCCGGCTTGAGCTGGCAAATGACCCGCGCTTTGAGGTGGTGCATTTCCATGCGTTCAAAGTTGCCAAATGGCAACGCGCGCGATAATTCGGCGGTGCGTTGCCCCAAAAACTCAAACAACTTCATCCGGCTTTCCGCGGACGAGCATTGCCATTCATACAACACCTCGCCCCGCGAGGAACAGAGCAGCATTTCTTCGACAGCGGGGGCAAGCATTGCGCGCGCGTTGGCGGAAGCTGCGGGATCAAACACCGGTGCTTGGGGGCGCGGCGGCAGGGGGGAGGTTTTGGGGTTGAGGACCGTGGGGGGGGCCGGTTCGGCGCGCGGATCAGAAACCTTCGCGTTGGGGGCGGCCTGCCCGGCGGCGGTGGCCAGTTTTTGACTGCCGTCGGCCAGCAATTTTTCCCACGGTTCCTGGATGGTTGTCGCGGGAGGGGCGGCGTACGGCTTGAGGTTGAATCCGCTCGCGTTCAAGGCCATCAGGGCAAAGAAAGCGTCGCGTCCGGAAAGATCACCGCAGCGGGCATCCTGGATGGCGCCATCCTTGATAAACACCTGGCCACGCTCTGTGCCCGCTGAAATTTCCAGGATGGAACTGTGGCGATTCAAGCATTCGAGTTGCACCAGCTCTTGAAAGCCAATTTTGGGCCCGCCCCCCGGGAGCCCCTCGGTGGAATCCTGTTTGGAAATTTCATTCAAGGCGGCATAGACATTCTCCATGCCTTCGATGGAGGTGGGTTTGATCAAATGCAGCTCGGCGCCATTGGCGAGGCAGACCTTTTTCATGTCCTCGCTGATATCGCCCGTGAGAATAACCTTGGGAAGATGCGGGTACTTGCGATGCAACAGCCGGAGGAATTGCAACCCATCCACCCCGGGCATGTGCAGGTCAATGACCACCAGATTGACCATCTGATCCTGAATGATGGAAATGGCTTTGCCGGTATTCACCGCCGTCAGGATTTGCCAGGCGTCTTTGCTCCATACGGCAAACACCTTGGTGACAAGGTCGAGAAAAGACACATCGTCATCCACAAACAACACGCGCCGGCGGCTCTGTGGTTGCTCAGCCATGGACTTTAAACAATATCATTCAAAATGCGTAACCTCGGTATAGTAGCCATAACCGTGCCAAAGGACAAGGTAAAGGTGATGCCTTTTGGCACTAATTCCAACTCGCGGTCCAGCGGATCCTAACTCGCTTGGCGTTTGAATCGCTGGCCTCTCGATTGGCCAGCCAGTTTATCGCTGTCCAAAAGTGAGACATTATTCAACTTTATGAGACATGCAGCACACCATCTACCGGTTGCACATCGTCATTTTTGAGTTAACTTTGTAGCTTAGACAGCATGGGTAAAGTTATTTTGGTGTTAGTGTAACCTTGGCATGGCGGTTGCTGTCTATGGAGCAGGTCGCGTTAAATTCGCGAATTCTTAGAGGTTCGTTGTGTTCAGCAGTGAACCGGGTTTGTGAAGCGCGACCGTCGAACTAATACATACGTAATAAAACTGAAAGGTAAAAAATGAAACTGCAAACCTCGCGCCAGAGCGCCTTCACATTGGTAGAAATCATGATCGTTGTGGCGATCATCGGCTTATTGGCCGCCATCGCTATTCCGAACTTCGTGAAAGCCCGTACCACGGCCCAGAAGAATGCCTGCATCAACAACCTGCGGCAGATTGATGGCGCCAAGGAACAGTGGGCGCTCGAAAATAAGAAGACCACGGCGGATACCCCCGTGGACAGCGATCTGATCGGGGCCACCTCCTATATCAAACAGGCACCGTCCTGCCCCGGCGCTGGCACGTATTCGTTCAATGCGGTCGGGACCAAACCGGCCTGCAGTGCCGCAACCAGCGATCATACCCTGTAAACGCATCGCGCAACACTATTTGCACGACCCGGAGCACCCGCTCCGGGTTTTTTTCTGTCCCAACCCTCATTCCACTTTTTTCAAAGCGTCCAGCACGATGCCGGGGGTGAGTACTTCCGGGAGGATAATGGGGGGCTGGGCGGGATCGCGCGGATAAACCAGCACCAGCGGCACGCCACCGCGTCCGTGGCGTTTCATTTCGGTTGCCACTTCGCTGCTTTTCACCCGGCTGTCTTCCACCAGCGCCACGGCGTTCAACTGTTTTAATTTCCTGACCACCTCGGGGATTTCCAAGCTGGTTTCCCGGTTCACCTGGCAGGTGAGACACCACGAGGCGGTGAAGTCCACCAGCACCGGATGCCCTTGGGCTCGTGCGGCGGCGACGGCTGCCACACTCCACGGCTGCCATTCAATGCCGCCGGGTTGGGAGGATTGATGCGAACTGGAGGACGCTTCCGGCACCGCCCGCCATTGGGCGCGATTTTCCACCAGCAACGCAAAGGCGAGGATCACCACCCCAATGGCAATCGTCTTGGCCAGCCCCGTTCGCGCGGTACCACGCTGGCCAAACGCGCCCCAAATCCAAGCGGCCAGCGCCACCAGCACCAGGAAGATGCCCAGCCATAATCCCCGGTGGTTGCCATACGCTTCCACCAATTGCAAATACAGCCAGACAGCGGTGGCCATCATGGGAAAACCCATCGCCTGCTTGAAGCGTTCCATCCAGACGCCGGGTTTGGGCACAAACCGCAGCCAGCCCGGATTCCAACTCAGCAGCAGGTACGGCGCGGCCATGCCCAGTCCGACCGCGAGAAAAACCAGGAGAATCACGCCGGGCGATTGATTCAGCGCATAGCCCGTGGCCGCCCCCAGGAATGGCGCCGTGCAGGGCGTGGCCAAGGCGGTGGCCAGCACGCCGTTAAAGAACGCCCCGGCATAACCACCCTGGCTGGTCACGCTGCTTGCGGCATCGGAGACGTGGTCCCCCAGGGTGACTTCAAACACCCCAAACAAATTCAACGCCACCAGCAGCACCAGCACCGTCATGAGCAACACGAACTGGGCGTGCTGATATTGGATGCCCCAACTCACCGATTCCCCCGCCAGCTTCAAGCCAATCGTCACCCCCGCCAGCACCAGAAAGGACACCATAACTCCGGCTCCGTAAATCATTCCCAGCGTGCGGACCCGCCCCGGTGATTCGGCGCTTTGGTGGACAAACCCCAGTATTTTCAGGGCCATCACCGGCAGCACACATGGCATCACGTTGAGGATCAGCCCACCCACGAACGCAAACCAGAGGATCAGCCAGAGGCTTGTCACCGGGGCGCTGTCGGCAGCAGTAGCGTTGGGTTGCCGGGGAACTGAAGCCGTCGTTTCCGTGGGGTGCAATGTGACTTCGTATCCCTGGGTGCCTTGTTCGGTGACGGCGACCAGAATACCTGGAATGCTCGCTGGCCAGGCGCTGGTTTGCTTAGTGATCTGCTTGCGGAAAACCTGTGCGCCACCGCTGGCCGGGAGTTGTTCGGTGGTGCCCTGAACCTCAAAATCCGGGATTGGGTACGGATAAAAATCAACTACTTTCACCTCTGGCGCAGTCGGCCATTCGAGGCGCAGCCCACGTTGCTTATTGGTGGCGGTTCCTTCCCAAATGGCGCGTACTGTCAGGTTGCTGGCCGCTTTGGGCACGCGCTTCAGCCATTCCTCAATCGTCGCGGCGTGGTCCGATGGCTTGGTCTGGTCGGCGACTTGCAGCCGGGCGCTGAGTGAGGTTTCCCCAAATACACACGTGCCGCTGGCCGTGGGGCGTACCAAAGAAAGACTGGATGGGCTCACGCATTCGACCCAACTGACGGTTGCCTTGAGGGTGAGCGGACCCGGCGGCACTTGCCCGGCCACGTTCAGCGGCACCAACAAGCAAACCTCGTCCTTGTACCCGTACGTGATCAGGCCTGAAGTATCCTGTTTCTCGGGTAACGGCCACTGGATATTTCCGGCGGTCACTCCGGCGGGAAGTTCCCAAGCCACCGTAGTGGGGCCACCCGCCGCGCCGGCATTGGTCCAGTAAGTATGCCAATCCTCCTCCATTTTGAGGCGGATGCCGGCCCAGACAGTATCCCCTGGGCGCACGGTGTCAGCGCCAAGGATCACGCTGGCTTTAGTGTGGAGGGTGGGAGCGGCCAGCGCGCTGGCGGACGGCAATAACCAGAGGGCCAGGCAAAGGAAAATCCCGAATCCCGAAAAACGAATGCCGAAAGAATGCCGAATCCCGAATGCCGAAAACAGCAGTCGGATGATCGAATTCGGGGTTCGGACTTCGTGCTTCGGTTTTCTTTCGTTATTCGGCATTCGGTTTTCGGATTTATTCAGCTTCCCATGAACCCCCTCATCCCATCCTTCTCCCCCCAAGTGGGAGAAGGTGCCCGCAGGGCGGTTGAGGGGGAGAGGTCGGCTCATGGTGAGACTTCCCCGAACCAACGAATTTCGCTCTTTGAACCCATGAACCTGGAAACGAGGGTTCATGGGGAGGGGGTACGGAACTGCAATGGGTCGCGCGCTCGGGGGACAATGGGAAAACGGATTACTTAAAATTTGAAAATTGAATTTACAATCGTTAATCCGCAATCCGCAATCCGCAATCCGCAATCTGAAGTCTGCCCGCTGGCTTCGGACTTCGGCGTTCGGGTTTCTTTTGCTATTCGGCATTCGGCGTTCGGGTTTATTCCGCCTATCCCAGCCGGCTAAGTACACTCTCAATAATGCGCAGGCCCTCGGCGGCATCGTCCTGCGTGAGGTTCAACGCCGGCAGCAGGCGGATCACCTGGTTGCCGGAAGGAATGGTCAGTAATCCGGCCTCGTGCAGGCGGCCTACCATTTGGAGCGAGGCCGGCTTGTCCTGATTGGCGAAGGCCGGAATCTTTTCCCGCTCCTGCAATTCAAATCCCAGCATGAAGCCCAGGCCGCGAACCGTTTTGAGAAGGTGCGGGTATTTGTTTTGCAGAGCGGTGAGCTGCACTTTCAGGAACGCGCCGAGCACCCGCGCGTTTTTGTCCAATCGATCCCGCTCGATGACCTCGAGAATTTTCAGCGCCACCGCGCACGCCAACGGGGTGCCGCCGTAGGTGGTCGCGTGCGTGCCCGGCCCGAGCAGGTCCGCGTGCGGTTGCCGCACCCAGAATGCGCCGATGGGGAAGCCGCCCCCAAGCGATTTCGCCATGGACACGCCATCCGGCAGAAAGTTTTCCGCCCCCGGCACGCCTTCCAGAATACGCTGGAAGCTCTGAAACCGGCCGGATCGAAAATGTCCGCATTGCACGCCGTCCATGAGCAACAACATCTTTTTCTCATCGCACAGCGCGCGCAGTCCCAGCAGATACTCCGGTGAAGCCGGGGTGATGCCGCCCTCCCCTTGGATGCCTTCGATGAGGATGGCGACGGTGGCGGGCGAAAGGGCGTTGCGCACCGCGTCGAGGTCATTATACGGCACATGCCGGAATCCCGGCACCGCGGGTTCAAACCCTTTCTTCACCTTCTCCTGCCCGGTGGCAGCGATGCCCGCCAGGGTGCGGCCATGGAAGGAATTCGTGGCGGTGAGAATTTCAAAGCGACCCTCGTCATGGCCGAACTTGCGCGCCAGTTTGTACAAGCCTTCGTTGGCCTCCGCGCCACTGTTGGCAAAGAACACCTTGCCGGGGGCCAGTTGTTCCACCAATCCCTGGGCCAGCCGTCCTTGCGGCTCGTGATAGTAAAGATTGGAAATATGGACGAGCGAGCGCGATTGCTCGATCAACGCCTCGGTGATTTCCGGATTGGCGTGTCCCAAGGAACAAACAGCGATCCCGCCGCCCAAATCCAGATAGCGCCGGCCATTGACATCCCAGAGCCAGCTCCCGGAACCGCGTTTAAACGCGAGGTCAAACCGGCCGTAGCTGGGCACCACATATTTTTGAAACAACGCCTGCACGGCAGCCTGTTGGTTGATCACGATCGCCGGCGGTTGAGGCACAATTTCTTTCATTTTAGTCAGTCTCTCGATTGGCACACAAATATGGAATGAGCATGTGGACACTTGTGCCCGTGGTCAATGGTAAAGCACGACCAACAGGATGGTTTTTCAGAAGAATGACAGCCACGGAGAAAACGTGTGAAGGATGCATGTCCCCCACCCCATCCTGTCCATCGCGTCTCCGCTTGCCCACGTCTGAGATGCTGGCTTCTAACTCCAGGCTATCTTCCGAGATTAATTTTTTGCCATGTTCGGTCTCCCATTTTTATGCCGGTTAATTTTTCTGCAAAAGTTTCCCATTTCCCATTCGCGTTGTTTAGCCGAACTTTCGACACTGGGACGGGTTTTTAATAAAAATCCCTGGCGCAATC
>JBAXGN010000144.1 GCA_037139415.1 Verrucomicrobiota bacterium
GCTGGTTTCATCCAACGGGCAAAGCGTTGCAGGATCACGGGCGAAACCCGGGGCTCCTCTTGGCCTGAACCACGGGCACCATACAGACATGCCAGCAGGGGCAGGGAAGTCACGCCCAGCAGGCCCAGAAAAAGCAGCCCGCGATATTCCCGAAGTTCGTGGCGGTATTCCCCCAGCAATTTAAAAAACAAGGCCACCCCAAAAACCATGGCCAGCGGATACCAAAGCACCAACAGGTTGTCCGGCGCGATGGCGGATTGAACGGACGCGGGATGATCCTGGCCCAGCGCCTCCACCACTGCGAGGAGCAGAATCCCGCCCAAACACAAATTGCGCAGACGACGATGCGTCTCCGAAGCCATGGGAAACAGCACGGTGAGCCAGAAGAGCAATCCGGCCCAACCGGTGCCCAGCAACGGCATTTCCCTGACGAGGATGACACTGAGATTATCCCGCAATTTATCCACCAAAGTGGCAGCGGAAATCGCGGCCAGGTTGGGCTGTAACGACCGTTGCAAACGACTGTCAGGCACCGACCAGGTACCCTGCTGCACCGCATAGCTGACCGTGCCAAAAGCAGTTCCGGAAAGACGATAATTGCGCGCCAGCCAAGGCAGCACCAGCGCGGCTGAAACCGCCAGGATGACGGCACAAAGCCAGAGCTTCCGCCGCCATGGCCCAACCAGCACATACACCGCGATGGGAATCGCCAGGCAGAGTAACGCATAGCGCGACAATCCGCATAACCCAAGCAGGATGCCCAGCACGATGCTCCAGGCCCACTGGCGGCCACCTGTACGCTCATCGGCGGCCAGACAACGTTCGAGCCCAACCAGGCACACCACCATGCCAAGCATCAAAACCATCAGCCAAAGCGTGCAAAGCCCGGAAATGCTGAACTGCCAGAAGACGTCCGTCAGCAAAAATAGGGTCGCCGACCACCAAGCCACCTGGGCGTTAAACAACCAGCGGGCCAGCAGAAACACCAAAATCACCGCCAGGAAAAACAGCCCTTGATTCAACGCGTTGATCACGAAATCCGGACGAAACCTAACCCCGTTTGCGGGAATGGAGAATTGGCGTTGAATCACGGGCAGCTTGAAACAGGCCGCCAGTAACAACGGGTACCCGGGAGCGTTGCTAATGTCGGGCAATTGCGCCGGCCAATAGAGCGGGTGCAAGTTGGCGGCGGGCGAATTCGTGCGGCTAACCGGCACCGGCATCCGTTTATCGCGCTGGGCCTTGTCCGTCAGCAATTGCAGCGCAAACGGGCGGATGAACAGGGTGCTAAAGCCCCTCCGCTCCGCGAGGTTGCGCGCCACTTGGGCCTGGTCCATGGCTTCCGGTTGGCTGAAACCTCGGTAAACGCGCAGGTTAAAGAAGACCGGGACAATGCAGAGCACTGCCGCGACCAACGCGTACTTCAGCCACCGTCCCACCCGGCCTTCATCCAGTTGGTAAATCCATTCGTGAACGGGTTGCATGGACAATAATCCCAATCACGCAATTACCAAGTGCCCCAAGGCTGGCTGATGAATGGACAAAAGGTCATCACAATTTAAGCCGCTCCACGTTGTGCTGGAACTGTGTTTTCAATGGCAATTAGCCGCAATGACAACCGCGTCCCAGCGGATCGCCTGTGCCATTAACGCACCGTCACGATGACACTGCGCTTGAACCCTTGCGGATCGGGCTGCGGAGCGGGTTTCTGCCAATGCAACTCGCCGTCACCGTTGGTTTGACATTGAATCCAGCCCAATAGCATTCCCTTATTGAGATACAAGGACTGGTAAATCACCAAAACGCCGTTCGTGGTAATACTAGAGGCTTGGTTTACCACTGTCTTATCGGCCAGTTTTCCGCTCAGCGTGGCCGCACCGGTCGCCAATACTTTGACCGTCAACACCCCCAGGTCATTGGTCGGCTGCAAGGTATAGGTGCCTTTGAAGGGCGTGTTTTTGGCGACCAGTTTACCATCCGCCCAGAGAGGTACATTTACGCCATTACCCAATCCGATAAAGCCATCAATGCTCAAGGCACCGGTTTGCAGTTGTATTTGAACCGGCAGCGCCGATTCCTTGCCACGTGAAATGACGTTGGAATATTGGCCGCTCAGATCAAAAGCTCCCGCCCAGGGATAGACTTTGCCTTGATACATCAGTTGGGCGGTGAATGTCCCTTGATCCGTCAGGGAAAGTTTCACCGCGCCAGCGTTGGTCCAGTCCACGCTGGCATCGTTGGTCGGGGCAAACATACCCAGATAGTCACCTTTCATTGGGATGAACCGATTGGGCACGAAATTCGCCGTCAACACCAAGTTGCTCATCATCCTGAATTTTACATCCACTTTGTTGGTGGTCCACAAGGTGACACCGGACACTTGCGCCACCCAGTTCGAGAACAGGTAGCCCGTCCCCGGTTTGGCTTTCATGGTGTAATCTTTGGTGCCAGCTTCCAGCACATTGTTGTTCAGATTTGGCGTCACTGTGCCGGTACCGGTCTGGTTCACCACCAAAAGTGCCGAGGCGATTTTAACAAACTTGACGGTTTGGGTCGTGGAATAATTCCCCGAGGTGTCCACCGCATAGGCATTCAGGAAGTTGGTGGCCGCCGGCGGAGTGAGGAGGATGCTCCACTTAGTGGTACCCACCGCCAACACCCATTGGTTACTGTTGAACCGGCACCAAACTTCCGCCACGCCTTTGGCGTCCGTGGCCGTACCCGCCACCACTACCTGATTGGACAACGTCGGGGTCTTCGGCGCGGTGATCGTCAGGGTCGGCCGGATTTTTTCCGCCGGCACAAAGACCACACTGAATTGGTTGGTGGTCCAATTGTTCAAGGTATCGGCGGCAGCGACGGTTAATTTGTTGGTCCCTTGAACCAACGTTATCGTGCGGCTCCATGACACACCGGCACCATCCACGCCGCTGACATTGGTCAGCAGTACCCCATTCACTGCGACGTGCGCCACCCCATTGTTCCCCCGGCTCGCATCCGTCACCGTGCCCGCAAGGGAATAAATGCGGTTGCTCGTAGTAACCGCGCTCGTAACCGTAATCACCGGGCCGTTGGAATCAGCGATATTGACCGTCAAGGTGGCCACAGCGCTGGTGGCCGAGCCGTAAGGATTTTGCAGAACCGCCACATAATTGCCCGCTGAAGCAACCTGTACGTTATTAAATGCCAAAATCGCGCTTGTCGCATTGGTTAAAAGCGTCCCATTTCGATACCATTGGTAGGTCAGCGGGGCCGTGCCGGTACCCGCCACAAAGAAGCCAACATTGACCCCCGAAAACACTGTTTCGTTGGTGGGATTTACCGTGATGGCCGGCGGAAATACCACCGTTAATGCGGCCACCAAGCTCGTAGCCGAGCCGTAAGCGTTGGTGACCACCGCGTAATAGCCACCCACCTCAGTGGCTTGAACATTGATCAGGGATAAATCGCCATTGGTTGCGTTCCCGATGGCCGAGCTGTTTTTAAACCACTGATAGGACAAGGGACCGGTGCCCGTGGCACCCACATGGAACAGCGCCGTGCCACCAGCCAGCACCATCTGGTTAGTCGGGCTTGAAGCGATGGTCGGCGGGTACAATGCGGTTAGCGTGGCGACCAAGCTGGTCGTGACGCCGACCACGTTGGACGCGATAATCGTATAATCGCCGGCGTTACTGCCCTGAATATTAGCCAGGGACAGCACCGAATTAGTCGCTCCAGCCAGGCTGGCACCATTCTGACGCCAGAAGTACGAGATCGGCGCAGTTCCAGCGGCGGCAGCCGTGAAACTGATGGTTGTCCCGACCAAGGCCGACTGATTGGTGGGTTGAACTGTAAACGTTGGCGCGGTTTGGATGGTAACGACTGCCACCGCACTGGTGGCCGAACCGTAGGCATTCGTCACCACCACAGAATAGGAACCGGCATCGCCAACCTGCGCATTGTTCAGCGTCAGGCTAAGGTTGTTGGCACCCACCGGACTGCCATTGTGCAACCACTGATAAAACAACGGATCCGTCCCGACGGCGCTGGCCGTCAGCGTAACAGTAGCACCAGCATTCGCGGTCTTGTTGGACGGCTGCCCGGTAATCAAAGGCGGCTGCTGCGGCAACGTGACTGTGAGGGTGGCAACCGCACTGGTGGCCGAGCCATAAGCGTTGGTGACGACCGCATAATAGTTACCCGCTTCGGCAAGTTGAACATTGGTCAGGGATAAATCCGCGTTGGTTGCGTTCCCAATGGCGGTGCCATTGGTAAACCAGCGATAGGATAGCGGGGCGGTACCAGAGGCAACCAGATGGAAACCAGCCGTGCTCCCAACTTGCACCACCTGATTGGTCGGATTGGCGGTGATCGTCGGCGGCAATAACACGGACAACGTCGCCACCGCACTGGTCGCGATACCCGCAACATTGGACGCAATAATCGTATAATTACCGGCATTCCCGCTCTGAATGTTGGTCAGCGCCAGCACCAAATTGGTCGCTCCCGGGAGGCTCGCGCCATTCAGACGCCACACGTACGCGATGGGTGCCGTTCCCGAAGCGGCAGCCGTGAAACTGACGTTGCTTCCCAACAGCACCGACTGGTTGGTGGGCTGAACGGTGAATGCTGGCGCCACGGGTGGAATGATGGTAATCACTGCCACTGCACTGGTGGCTGAACCGTAGGCATTCGTCACCACCACGGAATAGGAACCGGCATCGCCAACCTGCGCGTTGTTCAGCGTCAGGCTAAAGTTATTGGCCCCCACCGGGCTGCCATTACGCAACCACTGATAAAACAGCGGAGCCGTTCCGGTTGCGGTGACCGTCAGCGTAAGGGTAGAACCGACATTCGCGGACTGATTGGTCGGCTGGCCGATAATCGCGGGCGGCAGTGCGATCATGAGCGTCGCCACCGAACTGGTGACCGAACCTGAGGCATTGGTAATCACCACGTAATAGGACCCCGCCTGAGCTGGTTGCACATTACTCAGCGCAAGCGTGGCGTTGGTGGCCTGAGTTAGCAGGCTACCCAGCCCGTACCATTGATAAAACAGTGGTTGGTCGCCGACAGCCGTCACGCTAAAAGTAACGTTATTTCCAGCAATAACAGTTTGATTCGTAGGCTGACTGCTAAAAGAAGGAGGCTGCACAACCGTGAGCGTGGCAACCGCACTGGTGACCGACCCGGCGCTATTGGCAACGATGACCGAATAGCCGCCCGCTTGTATCGCTTGAACGTTATTCAGAGATAACGTGCCCGCAGTCTGACCTGCCAAATTGGTGCCGTAGAAACGCCACTGGTAACTCAGCGGCGCGGTACCCGTCGCGGTCACCGTAAACGAGATATTGCTACCAACCTTGGCCACCTGGCTTTGTGGGGGAGTGCTGATGGCTGGCGCAACCGCACCACCGCCGCCAACAATAAACGTCAACGTGCCATCCAACGCCATGCTTAAACTGCCGATCTGAGTGGCGTTAGCACCGTCATTGACCGCCTTGATTTCAAAGAAACGGGACGTGCCCGGAATAGCCTGCTCCACGGAATAGGGGAAAGAACCATTCTGAGAGGCCAGATCCCCCGTGCCACCGCCAGAACAAATGTAGGTGTACGAACTCCCATCCGAATTGGCAATGACGTACGACGGGGTGGCCGACTGATCCAACCCGTTTAGCGCAACACCAACGCCACCAATGTTCCCGGACTGCACAGCTTGTGCCGACGGGCGAACATTTTTCGGTACGGCATTGGAGTCACCCACGGTAATCCAAGTGCGGCGCAAATTGATCGTATCGAACGAAGGGCTGATCGCCATCACGATAAACTTCACTCCCGACAAATTATTATTGTAACTTGCTTTGGCGAGCGAGGCATCCCAATTGGTGACGGGAATTGAGGAGCCCGCCGGTAAGCCAAAGTAGTTGCTGACATTGCCCAGATTATAAGTGACATCGTTATACGCAACCCCGTCTTTGCGGAAGACCAACAACAGGTCGGTGTCCTGATAAGGAAACGCGGCGGCAGAAAAGGACGCCGCACTGCCGGCCAGCGCCAGCAACCGGGATACTCTCATAAACATTGATCGCATAATCATGCGCATACGTTAGGCCATCTCGGGCAGCACAGCTTGCATAGTTTGGCCTTAATATGATACTATTCGGACATGCGTCAATAGTGGTCAGAACTGGCGTTTTTCATGCCTTTCAACGTTCCGCCAACCATTTCCGGGAAGAATGTTGCGGAATTGTAACTTGAATCAGATCCCCATTCAGCGCTTACTATCGGCCAATGCGAGCGCCACTAATCGTGCTGATACTGGTTGCGGGGTTGGCCAATCTTTTGCCAGCCAGCGAGCAACTATACCTTACCGGCATTATTCAGATGGGTGCTTACCAGCGGGCGGTTGTAATGGAGTACCCTTCGCTGCACAGTTATCTGCTGGTCCCCGGAAAGAATGTGGCTGGCCTAAAATTACTGGGAATCAATTCGCAAACCGGGGTCGTGCGCATCCAACGCGATGGCGAGGAACTCACCTTGGAATTGCCTGACTTGCGCAAGGGAACCAACGCGCTGTCAGGTTATCTGGCGGGCGGCGAGTTGCCGCCGGATTACAGCGGCCCATGGCCGGCAGGCTATGAGCCGGAATTAATTCGTCAGCATCGCGCCGGTTTGCTCAAGGGAGGCGCAAACCCGGTGCCGTTGAATCCAGACCGAAATGCGTCACCCGAATACCTGGCTGCCATTCGCAAGTACACCCGCGGGGTGCCTGAGGAAGAACGCGAACCGCTGGTCAACGCTTTGCGACAGTATGCGGGTGCCCCAACGATGACTTCGGACGGCGCGTCCGTTGCCAAAGAAACTGCGAACCCGGTGAGCAACGACGCCATCCAAGAACAGTCGCCGGAAGAACTTTTACAGCATATCCTGAATACTCCGCCGCCCGCCGCAGGTGCCTTGGCGGGCACCCCGGCAGACGTTATCACGCTCCGCCAGTTGTGGCGGCAGCAAGCCGATCCCATGGTGCGCCAACGTATTCAGCAGGAAATCATGGGCTATGCCGCCAATCCAGCCACTGAGCGATCAGGCTTGGCAGTGTTTTGAGTTGGAGCAACCACCCATGGTGGCGAGGCGAATCATAAGCCTTGTAGTAAGGGGACGCAGTTTACTATCTTTCGCTCATGAATTGCGCCCGTTTCCTGCTCACCGCCTTGTTGCTGACGGCATTCAAAGCCGCCGCCCAAACCCAATGGGTTACGGCCGGCCCGGATGGAAAGCTGCGCTACCAAAGCACCGGCACCGGTGACCGTCTCCTGGATTTCTCCCATGCCGGCTATGGCGGGGGCGGCATCAAGCTGCCCACCGTCCCAGTTCGCCAAGAGATTTCACCCTCCGGCAGTGATGATTCGGCAGCCATTCAAGCGGCCATCAATGCCGTTGCCACCATGCCCTTGACCGAAGGTTTCCGCGGCGCGGTGCTGCTCCGGCCCGGGGTTTTCCATTGCGCCCAGCCACTCACCCTTGCCCAAGACGGCATTGTCTTGCGCGGCTCGGGCAGTGGCAAAGGAGGCACCGTCATTGAAATGACCGGGCCACCGCATGTGTGCCTCGCCATCACGGGCGAGCGGCTGCGATACCCGAAAGAAAATCCCGCCGCGCTGATTCCGATTGCGGATGCCTATGTGCCGTCCGGCGCGCTGAGTATTTCCGTGAAGGAACCCAAGGGACTCGCGGTGGGCGATGTCATCCGCATCCGCTGGCCCAGGACGGCGAAGTGGATTCATTTTATGGAGATGGACAACCTCGTGCGGAACGGGAAACCACAGACCTGGATGAAAAATGATTCGCCGATTCTGTTCGAGCGGACCATCCGGGTCATTCAAGGCAACCGCCTCACGCTGGATGTGCCACTCACCGACGCGATTGACTCCCAGTTTCTTGCACCCACCACCGCCGGTGTGATCAAAACGGCAGCACCCAAGCGGCTGGGACAATGCGGCATCGAGTCGCTGCGGATCAATTCACCGCCGCCCAGCGGCACCCTCACCGCGAAGAACAACCTCGCGATCGAACTGGAGAATTGCGAAGATTGTTGGGTCAAGGATATCGCCATGCATAACACGCTCGGCAACGTGGACGTGGGCGCTGCCGCGCGGCGCATCACCATTCTGAACGCCCATGCGGTGCATACGGCAACCGTGGACAAAGGGGCCGGTTATCCGGCGGACTTTCTCCTCAAAGGCTCGCAGGTGCTGATTGATCGCTGTTCCTCGTCGGGCGCGGGGTCCTTCTACGTGGCCACCTTGAATTCCGAAGCCGTCCTGAATGTCGCGTTACATTGCGCGTTCGAGGGCACGGGCAGCATCCAACCCCACATGCATTGGTCCACCGGGCTGCTGGTGGACTCCTGCCGTCTGCCGGACGGAAGGATCGAGTTCATCAACCGACGCACCGCCGGCTCCGGGCACGGTTGGGCCATCGGCTGGGCGGTGGCCTGGAATTGCTCGGCGAAGGTGCTTGAATTACAACAACCACCTGGCGCTGTAAACTGGTGCATTGGCTGCACCGGTGAACTGAAGAAAAGCGCTTCGCCAACTGGCCCGTGGCTGGCGTCGCTCGGCAGGCCAGTGCTTCCCACCAGCCTCTATCTGGCCCAACTGCGCGAGCGGCTGGGCGAGAATGCGCTGAAAAACATCGGATATTAACCGTGAGACTCAGGCGGCCTTGAGTGCCGCCGGGCCACGCGTCATCAACAACCGGAGACTGTTCATCACCACCAGTACCGTGCTGCCTTCGTGGCCGATCACACCCACGGTCAAGGGAATGGTGCCGAACAACGCGCAACCCACCAGCACCACCACGGTACCCAAAGAGATCGCCACGTTTTGCCGGATGACTTGCCGAGCCCGCTGGCTGAGTTGAAACGCGGTAAGGAAATTCTCGAGGCGATCATGCATCAGCACCACCTCGGCTTGTTCCAGCGCCGCATCCGAGCCGCGCGCGCCCATGGCCACGCCCACATCCGCCGCCGCCAGACTCGGCGCATCGTTCACGCCATCACCGATCATGGCCACTTTTTGTCCGGCCTTCGAGAAACCGGCCACGGCGTCCACCTTCTGTTCAGGCTTAAGACCGGCACGCACCTCATCCAACGCGAGTTCTTTCTGCAATTTATCGGCGGAGGCCTGGTGATCCCCGGTGAGCATCACCGTTTTCAATCCCAAGGCACGCAATTTTTCCACCACCTCACGGGCGGCAGGCCGAATGTCGTCGCGCATCAGGACCCGCCCCACCAGTTGGCCATGCTCGATCCATACCTCGGCGTAGCCGGCCTCGGTGGGCGGTGCTTTCGCCAATACGGCAACATTGGGGCCATCGGCCACCCATTCACGCCGTCCCAGGCGTACCCACTGCCCTTGATATTGCGCTTTGAGTCCCAAGCCGGTGACCGATTCAAACTGCTCCAGTTCCAGCGCACTGAGTTGCTCATGTTTGCCATGGCGCGTGATGGCGCGGGCCAGCGGGTGGGTGGAGAGGCGTTCGAGCGAAAAGGCCAGTTGCGCCACCTCGCGCTCGCGTCCAGGCGGAAAGCTTTCCACGCGATCCACCTGCAGTTCACCGGTGGTCAACGTGCCGGTTTTATCCATGGCCACCACTTGAATGGAAGCGAGATTTTCAACCGCCGCCCCGCCTCGGAACAGAATACCGCGCTTGGCCGACCAGGCAATCGCAGCCAGCACGGCCGAGGGAATGGAAAGCACCAGAGCGCAGGGAGACGCCACCACCAACAGCGTCATGGTGCGATAAAATGCGCTGCGATCCAGCTCGGTGGACTTGAATGGGGTATGACCGAAGCCCAGCCACCAGACAAAGAACATCGCCAGCGATAGACCGAGGATGGCGTAGGTGTACTTGGTGCCAAAGCGGTCGGTGAACCGTTGCGAGGGGGCCTTGAGATGTTGCGCCTCGTGAATGAGGGTAATGATTTTTTGAAGCGCACTCTGGCTGGCCGGTCGCAGCACGGTCACCTCGACCGAACCCCATAAATTAATCGTACCCGCCAACACCCCATCGCCCACCGTTTTATCCACCGGCGTGGCTTCTCCGGTCAGGTTCGATTCGTCGCTGGAGGTTTTTCCTTTCACCACTTCAGCATCCACCGGGAATTGTTCGCCTGGTTTGACCAGCAGCCGCATTCCGGCTTGGAGGGAATCCACGGGCACGGATTGTTCGTTCCCGGCGGCATCGAGCAAGATGGCCGTCTTGGGCGCGTTTTTGAAAAGCGAACGAATTTCCCGCTGGGTACGCCCCATGGCGTAATGCTCCAGCGCACCGGAGAAGGAAAACAGAAACAGCAAGGTGGCGCCTTCCGCCCATGCGCCAATGCTGGCGCTGCCAAAAGCCACCGCCAACATCAGGAAGTGAACGTCCAGGGTTCCCTCTTCCAGCCCCTCGCGGACTTCCTGCGCGGCGAACCAGCTACCGGCCAGAAACGAAAGCGCGTACCAAAGAATACTGGCTGGGCCACCGACAAAAAACGCGATCAACCCGAACACCCCGCAAAGCGAGGCGGCCACCAATTGCCCCTTCCATTCATCCTCTTCACTCGCATCCTCCGGCAAATGCACCTGGCGCGGCACCAGTTTGGGAAAAGGAATCTGCCGCCAGCGCCAAAAGTGCGGGGCCGTGGGGCAGGTTTGTCGGGCGACTGTAGTGGTCCCCGACGCGTATTGGACAGTGATGCGGGCGCGTTGCTTGGGGTCCACCTCCGGATTACATTCATTGCAGGAATGTTTCTCTCCCAACAGCGCGCAACATTGCTCCGCCGTCTGGTCCTGCATTTTATGGAATTGCTCGTTGAGCCAGTGCTCAATCTGGGCATCATTCGCCTTCCCCAAGGTGGCCACGGAAATCGCCTGGTGCCCCGGATCAATCTTCACGGCTTCAATGGCTGGCTCCTCCCGCATCGCCTCAGTGACGAGCTGGATGATGCAATGCTTGCCTGGTTCTGTGATCGGGCAGGCTGAAGTGCTGGTTTTGCTCATAATAGCTGCGTTCATTATAAGCCGTTTAGTGGCGCTTGGCCAGCAAACTTGTTGAGCTTTAGCTGTTTTTCAGGATGCTTCCCGGAAATGCGTGAGGGCAAACTGTTTTCGAGAGAGCGCTACGGCTGCTTGTCTTTAAACCGGATCAGCATCGCCGTAATGCTGCCTTCATGCACCGGCACTGCAAAGCTGGGGCCGGACGCCTGATATAGTACTCGGCTGCGTGGATCCATCAGCGTCGGTCCCGAGGGCGTGGTATAAAAACCGGTTAATTCCGTTTTTGATTCAAGGATGATCACGGCTTCGGCGTTACGTTTCAGTGCTTCCTTGGCAAGGTAGGACTCGACCGCCTCCGGACTGGAACTGATGCTGAGTTGGCCCAGCACCTGATAGGCCCGGGACGGATACCCCCGGTAGATGACGATGCCGCGCATTTCTTTCACAAAAGCGCCGGGGGCGGTTTGCCAGGCTTGCTGTTCCCCCACATAGGGAGAATAACTCACCGACGCGCAGCCACCACCGAGACACGCCAACGTCACCAGTAAAATAATCTTTTTCATACAGACTAATATATTTATCAACCCGAAAAATGCAACTGGATATGGCCACTTTACCGCTTGAACGGACCTGTGTTTATGGATCACAACCTGGCCGCTGAGGCTTCAAACACCCCCAAATTTTGATTCAGGCCCCGACCTCCGGTTGCCGCGCCTGCGTGCCGCGCGCTTCCAAAAATGTCTTTAATTCCCCGGCGGCTTTCCCGCCAAAACCGGGCACCCCGGCAATTTCCTCGACGGTGGCCAGCCGCAACCGTTGCAGCGATCCAAATTTCTTCAACAAGACCGCCTTCCGTTGTTCGCCCATACCGGGGAATTCGTCGAGAATACTTTCCGAAATTTTTTGCAGACGTAGCTGCGCGTTGTACGCATTGGCTACCCGATGCGATTCATCCCGCACCCGTTGCAGCAATTTCAGCGCCCCGGAATCCAGCGACAACCGCAGCGGCTCGCTGATGCCGGGCCGATAGATTTCCTCGAATTCCTTGGCCAATCCCAAAATCGGAATCCCACCCAATCCCAGCTTGTCCAATTCGGCACCCGCGGCATTCAACTGCCCTTTGCCGCCGTCAATCAGGATCAGCGATGGCAAAACCGCCGCCGGTTCCCTGCCCTGCTCACCGGCTTCCTTCAGCATCCGGGTGTACCGGCGCTGAATGGTTTCCGCCATACACGCAAAATCATCCTGCCCAATCACCGATTTGATTCTGAACCGGCGATAGTTTGCCCGGTCTGGACGCCCGTGCTTGAAGCTCACCATCGAGGCCACCGCAAACGTCCCGCTGATGTTGGAAATGTCGAACCCCTCGATGCGTTCCGGCGGCCCGGGCAACCCCAGCACCTTGGCCAGCTCCGCGAGGTCCGCCGCCGGACTCATCGCCACCGGCAACGTGTAAGGTGTGCGCACAAACTTGTTCATCTTCGCGGTGGTCGCTTTCAAATCCGTCAGCGCATCCCGCAACTGCGCGGCCTTTTCATACTCCTGGGCGGCGGCGGCCCTTTTCATCTCGGCTTCAAGCTGCGTGGCTAACTCCCCGCATTGGCCGTCAAGAAAATCACAGGCCGCCTTGACCTGCGCCAGGTACTGCTCGCGACTGACGTTGCCGATGCAGGGCGCGGTGCAAAACTTCAAATGCCCGTACAGGCAATGCTTGTAATCGCTTGCATCCGGGGTCAGCGGACGGCAGCCGCGCAAATTAAACGTGCGCCGCACCAGCGTAAGCGTGTTGCGCAAGGCCGTCGAATTGGTGAACGGCCCGAAATAGCGCGCGCCATCCTCCTGCCGCAGGCGGGTCAGCGTGAACCGCGGGATAGGGTCATTCAGGTTTACCTTCACCAGCGGGAACCGCTTGTCATCGCGGAAGCTGATGTTGTAGCGCGGTTGGAATTCCTTGATCAGCCGACCTTCCAGCAACAGCGCCTCGGGCTCGCTGCGCACCACATGCGCATCCAGATCATAAATAGCCTCCACCAGCGCGTTCAGCTTCAAATCCCAACCCATCCGGCGCGAGGGATGGAAATACTGGTTCACGCGCTTGCGCAGATCGCGAGCCTTGCCCACATAGATCACCGTGCCGAAGCGGTCCTTCATCAGGTACACGCCCGGCTTATGCGGTAGTTCACTCAGCTTTTTCCGTATCTGCTCGGTCGCAGGCATGAGCCAATAATGTAGTTCCTTCAGCCGGAAAAGCCAACTCCTCGAGCGGAGGACCAGTTTCCCCAGTCCTCCTCACCCACTTCATTTCAGGCGCAGCCCGTGCGCCACCATCCCGCCTACACCTTGCCGTAGATGGGGCCGAAGTTGGCGCAGGCACGGAAATCCGCCGCTTCCAACTCTGCGGTGCCAAACGCGTTCCAGGTCGAAGGACGGAACACGCGGTCATCACTCACATTGTGCATATAGACCGGGATGCGCAGCATCGAGGCCAGCGTGATCAATTCGGAACCGAGGTGACCATAGCTGATGGTGCCGTGGTTGGCGCCCCAAGCGTTCATCACTGAGTACACATCGCGGAACACGCCCTTGCCCGTCACGTTCGGCACGAACCAGTGCGACGGCCAGGTCGGGTTGGTGCGCTCTTCGAGCACACTGTAAATGTCGGCCGGCAGGTCCACGAACTGGCCTTCGGCGATTTGCAGTGCCGGCCCGAGCCCCTTGATCATGTTAATCCGGAACATCGTGGCCGGCATGTTGGCGCGCGTCCCGTAGGCAGACGAATAACCACCGCCACGGAAGTATTCGTAAATGGCGGGCGGCCAAGTGGTGGCCGCAAAGCAATCCAGCGCCTCTTTCTTGGAGATTTCCCAGAACGGCTTCATCACCGCCTGCCCATTCTTCGTCAACTTGCCGCAGGCGTCCAACGCCGCCGCACCGGAATTGATGAGGTGCAACAGGCCGGGCGCCGCCGCGCCTTCGAGTTCCCGTCCGGTAACACGCTTGACGGAGTCCGGGCTCCAATACGTGCGCACGTCCGCAAAGATCTGCGCGCTGCCGGTGAGCAGGTTGCCCAGCAGCATGCACACGCCGTTCAAACAATCGTTTTCCGTGGCCACCAAGTAAGGCTGGCGGATGCCGTTCCAGTCGAACGAGGAACTCAGGATGGCTTCCAGGAAGTCGCCGTTTGGATAGTGATCCGTCCAATGGCGTTGCCCTTGGAAACCGGCGAGGATGGCGTTGTGCCCCAGGGCCTCTTCGCGGAAGCCCAGCTTGGCCAGGCGCGGGTTGCCCACCATCATATCGCGCACGATCATCGCCATGCGCACGACAAATTCCCATTCCCAATCCTTGCGCTCTTGGTTGCGTTGGGATTCCGGCTTGTTGTAATCCTTGCCGAGCGGGCAGTATTTCTTCACCCACTTGAGCGCATACTGAAATTCTTCGCCGTCATAGATTTTCTCCTCGATGCGGCGCACCAGTTCCGTCATATCCACCGCTTCCACGCGCATGCCCAGGTAATCCTCGAACAAATCCTGGTTCACAATGGAACCGGCGATGCCCATGGAGACGCCACCGCAGGACAGATAAGACTTGCCGCGCATGGTGGCCACCGCCAGGCCGGACTTCACGAACTGGAAGATTTTGGCCTGCACATCGGCGGGGATGGTTTTGTCGCCGCCATCCTGCACATCGCGGCCATAAATGGTGAACGCCGGCAACCCTTTCTGGCTATGCCCCGCCGCCACCGCCGCCAGGTACACCGCGCCCGGGCGCTCGGTGCCATTGAAGCCCCAAATCGCCTTGGGCGTCAGGGGATCCATGTCCATCGTTTCCGAACCGTAGCACCAGCACGGGGTGACCGTCAGGGACACACCCACGCCCTTCTTGCGAAACTTCTCCTCAGCCATGGCGGCTTCGGCGACGCCGCCAATGCATTTATCGGCAATCACGCATTCCACCGGCAGGCCGTTATGATGGCGCAGGTTGGCGGAAATCAATTTGGCCGCATTCTCGGCCATCGCCATGGTGGTTTGTTCCAGGGATTCGCGGACGCCTTTGCGGCGGCCATCAATAGTGGGGCGAATGCCAACTTTGGGCATGTCGCCAATCAGACGATTCACGGGTTCGTTCACCCTCATTGCTACCGATGCTTTATTCATATCTTTGGTTTGCTTTCGTTTATGTTTGCTAAAACCATCACCGGTCCAGCTTCACACCCAACCATGTTGCATTACTCAGCGAACCGGCTTGACGTGGTGAATTTTCCACGTTGTGAAAAAAACTGCAATCCAAAATCAACATCCGTTCTTTGGCACTTTGGACGCCGGATTTCATGTGAATCCCCATACGTTATCAAGTGTTCCCGAGGCAAATCCGCAATCTGAGATCTGAAATCCGCGTAGCATTCGCCGTAAGGAGAATCAAATATCGGTCCTTGCCATTCCACGAAGGATGGGCAACCTCAGATCTCAGCTTCCGTTGGCGGAGTTTGGCTCGTGGCCGGCAGGTCCCGCAACCGCTCATCGCTGGCGATCAGGCCATCGCGGATGCGCACGACGCGCCAGGCGTGGCGGGCCACCTCCTCTTCATGCGTCACCACCATGATGGTGTTCCCCTTGCGGGAGAGCGCTTCGAAGAGTGCCAGGATTTCCACCCCGGTTTTGGAATCGAGGTTCCCGGTCGGTTCGTCGGCCAGCAGCAGGGACGGCTTGTTGACCAGCGCGCGGGCAATGGCCACGCGCTGACGTTGGCCGCCGGAGAGCTCGTTGGGTTTGTGATGCACGCGGTCGGCGAGCCCAACGTTGGCCAATGCTTCCAGGGCGATCTGCCGGCGCAGCTCTGGTTCCACGCCCGCATAGATCAGCGGCAACTCGACATTGTGCAGCGCATCGGATCGGGGTAGCAGGTTGAAGGTCTGAAACACGAAGCCGATTTCACGGTTGCGAATTTCGGCCAGTTGGTTGTCATCCATCTCGCTGACGGCAATCCCATTGAGTTCGTAGCGGCCCTGGCTCGGTGTGTCCAGGCAGCCGATGAGGTTCATCAGCGTGGATTTGCCCGAGCCGGACGGCCCCATGATGGCGATGTATTCGCCGCGCTTGATTTCCAGGGAAACGTCCCGTAGCGCATGGACGGTCTCCACCCCCATGGTGTAAAGGCGGGAAATGTTTTGGAGATGAATCAGCGTCATAACCCCGGCCCGGCGTCATTTTTCCTTGTCCCGCTCATCCTTAGTGCTGCCCATATCAAACACGGTGCCGCGCTTGATTTTGACACCATCCTCCAGCTCGCGGTTGATGGCTTTGTAGCCGCCCGAGATCACTTCCTGATTTTCCTTCAAGCCATCGGTGATCTCGACGTACGTATCATCGCTGATGCCGCGCTTGACCAGAGTCATGCGGACGACGTCATTCGTCACCACGAACACCCCTTCCACCTGCTTGACCGCCTCACCCGCTTTTTTGCCTTCCACTTTCACGGCATTGGTGGAAGCCGCGCTATTGGTCGCGCCGGCAACCGCGTTGGTTTTAGCTTCCGCAACTTTGGGCGCGCGGGTGGTCACACTTTGAATCGGCACCGTCAGCACGTTAGTGCGGGAGCGCGTCTCCACTTCCGCCGTCACGGACATGCCAGGGCGGAACGCTTCCTTCTCCTGGATGCGGATTTTGACCTCGAACTTGGTGGCTTCCTGCTGCGCGGTGCCGGCGCTGGTGGTCCCCTTGGCGGCGTTGGCAATTTCCGTTACCAGCCCGGTGAATTTCCGGTCGCGAAAGGCATCCACTTCCAAGCGCGCTTTTTGGCCCAGCGCAATCAGGATCACATCTACCTCGCCAATATCCACCCGCGCTTCCATGGCGTCCAGGTTGGCAATTGTCATGATTTCAGTACCGGCCATGAGCGCGGTGCCCACCACCCGTTCCCCTTTTTGGGAGCGCAACCGCGTGACGGTGCCATCCATGGGCGCCTCGATGGTCGTCTTGGATAAATCATCATCCGCCCGGTCCAAAGCGGCTTTGGCCTGTTGCACCATGTGCCCGCTGCTGACGAACGACGCTTTCGCCACGTCCAACGCCGCTTGGGCATCCGTAAATTGCGAGTCCGACACCAGCTTCTTATCGTACAACTCCCGCATGCGTTTGAAGTCCAGATCCGCTTTGGTAAGATTGGCCTGGGCCAGGCTTTGCCCGGCTTCCGCCGATTGAAAGCTCGCCTGCGCCGACCGCCGGCTGGCCAGGTAATTATCCTGCTTGATGCGAACGAGCACCTGCCCTTTCTTGACGAATTGCCCTTCCTTGACGGGCAGCTCCACAATCTCACCGCTGACCTCCGGCGCAATCACCACTTGCAGCACCGGCTGGACTTTGCCATTGGCCACCACCAGTTCCGTCAGGTTGCGGCGCGTCACCTTTTCCGTCTGCACCGTGATGATCGTCTC
This sequence comes from Verrucomicrobiota bacterium, assembly GCA_037139415.1. Taxonomy (NCBI): domain Bacteria; kingdom Pseudomonadati; phylum Verrucomicrobiota; species Verrucomicrobiota bacterium. The sequence continues at coordinate 17,458 of JBAXGN010000144.1, forward strand.
CCGCTTTTGGAAAACGGCGTACAGCACCGCCGCCACCAGCGCCAGTGCGATCACCGCGAAGATCAGTATCTTCCGGCCTGTTCGTTTTTTAACGTCTGCCATGTCTGCCACCCATTTAAACCAAGTCCCAGCCGTGTTGTCACATCAATTCATTCCCTGCCCCGCACGGGAATGCAGCGGTGGCAGCCGCAACGCCACCACCAGATTGATCAGCGCGATGGCAACGCCCAGCAGGAAAACGTATTGGTAACCGCAGGCATTCCAGATCACCCCGCCCAGCAGCGCCACCGAGATGGAAAACACGTGATCAATGGTGATCCCTGCCGTCAATGCCGCCTGGATGTCCGCCGGTTGCAGGGCGATCTTCTTGATATACATGGCGCGGGCCATACCCACCGACATCAACATCTGATCCATCAAGTAAAACCCGCACGTCAACCAGAAGGCGATGGATTCCGAAAACAGGAACCGGGAGAACCCATAGCCAAAGCACACCACCACGAGCAGCGCGGCCTCCCACGCCAGCACAAACCGTTCCCCATGGCGATCCGTCACCCAGCCCAGCAGTGGTTGGAAGACAATGCCAATGATCCCCCCGGCGGTCATCAACGTGGCAATCGTCTGCGTCGGCTGCTTGAAGATCGTGACAATCACCCACGGGGCGAACGTGATGAACAACTGCTTGCGCGATCCGTACAGAATGTTCAACGCATAGAACAGCCGGTACTCCTTGCGCAACGTCAGGAAGATTCGGGCCTGCCCGCTTTCCTCCGGCTGCATGGCGTACAACAGCGCCGTCGCGGCCGCGAATCCGATGGTGGCGGCGAGGAACGCGTGATCATAATTCAGGCCCAGATACTTGAACCCGATAAACACCAGGAAACTCCCCGCAATGGCCGCCAGGTTGCGGATGGCGTTCAACTGCCCCAACCGCCGGCCAATCCGGCCCTCCTCCGCCAACTCCATCCCGATCGTCTGTGCCACGGGCATGAACAGATGCTGGCCCAGGCTGTAGAGAAAGAGCGTGACCATCATGACCCCATACGTGGGCGAGGCAAACCCGACCAGCAGACTCCCCACCAACCCCAACAACATCGCCACCACTCCCAACCGGCGGCTGCACAGAAACGACAGCGCCGCTGTGACAAACACCACCAGGAACCCCGGCAACTCCCGGGGAAACTCCAAGAAAGACCGCTGGAACCCCGTCAGTGCAAACCGCTCATTGAGATAATTATTGAACACCGCATCCACCACGCTATACGCCATCCCCATGGCGAACGAGCCCAGCGCAAACAGGCGCAACTCGCGGGAACCTCCCGCGTAACGCGCCAACCATGTCCATACCCGCATCATTGCGCCCGTGGTCTTACCCCGCGCGCCCCGAATGGTCAACCCGCAAACCATTTCCTTGCGGCCAGCCGGCCAACGCATGGTGAACAAACTCATCCGGCGCACGTCCTCCGATAATGCGCCCCATTAACCGAATGCACCCAGAATGGGTGCCAGAAAGTGGCTCAAGATTTATGAACTACCCAAAGGCCGAATGAGTTTGACCTCCTCACGCGCAGGAATTAGCGTGCTTCCCCATGAATGGTAGCCGACCACCATGCTCCGTAATCACGTCGCATCCAGCGACGAAGAAATGCAATGTGCCTCCAGCGTGCCAAATTACCGCAAGGAGAAATGGTTCAGGTCTCATAAAATATAGTTTCCCATCCGCGACCAAGAAAGTTTCCGGATGGATTTCCAACGCCCTGATGGGTGCCTTGATAATAATCGTTGCCGTGAGCACTGGCTGCCAGAATGCCGGTTTTCCACACATCACCAACGAACCAGCGTTTCTCCCAGCCTCGACACAGGCGAGTTGCGGGCGGGTTGGCCTGCTGCCGATCAAAGACTGCCCGGAATTTGGGTTTGAATATCCAGCAACGCCTGGTCTGGCATTTGCCGTGGCAACGCTCAACACTTTTGGTGCGATGGAGTATTTGCGTCCCCATGAAACGAAAGCGAGTGACGAGTTGCGTATCATCGGGTTGGAATTACTGGTTTCTGGTACGGTGGGTGCACTGGTAGGCATCTGCCAAGGCGTTCCGGCAGCAACGCAGCGCGAATACCTAGCGGCGATGAATCGCGCTTTGCAAGCGGAACCATTGCCACACGCGATCCAAGGTGAACTGCTTCGCCTGGTCGCTCAAAAGCCAAGCCCAAACATAATCCTGCTTCCTTCTGCCAATGCGGCCTGGCCAACAAACCATTCCACAAAAGCCCGAGTGCAATTCGTGCAATCGTATCGCACGTCAACCAATCAGGAAGTTGATAGCATTCTTTTGACTCATATTGTCAACCAATGGTTTGAAGCCCCAGTTGCGCTGAATCCCAAAATGACCTTCGCTATCGCGCTGGAGGTGGAGTTGATCAGGGTCAGTGACGGCGCTTTGCTTTATGAGCGCCAGTTTGAATACCGTGGTCGGTCCTATTATTTCACGCGCTGGGCGGAAAATGATGCCCGCCGCTTTCGGGTCGAATTAAAGGATGCCAAAATCATTTTGGCCGAGATCATTGCCGAACGACTGTTGCTGCTGGAATCCCCAAAGTAAACAGGGCATTGCCTCAACCTGAACGGCGATGAGTGAAAGATGTACAAGTTTTTCAGAGGGTACCACGAATGCTGCTGAGAGATGGCCTCAACCAGCACCCGTCACTTTGAAAACCGATCGTGGCTGCGGTGGCTCAATTGTTCACCGGCACCAACTTAAAATATCCGGCGTGATTGGTGCCCAGAAAGAAACCGCCGCCCGAAGTCAGCGGCAACGTCTGCAAAAGATTGGCCTTATAGGCAGTGGGAGTTTTTGCGCCTGGAGCCAGGAAGGTGCCGGAGACGGAACCATCTTTAGCGGTAATACGCACAACCAGATTACTCAAGGAGCCGGACACCAGTCGAATCTGATCGTTGGTCAGCACCACGGTATTGGTCAGCGGCACAGCCAGATTTCCACCGCCAACGATCAACTGGGCACTATCCCAATTCACTGCATCCTGGCTTGGGGTGGGAGGCGTGTAGGGCAGCAGATAGGCCGTCCGGCTTTCCGTAAAGCCCTGTGGATAATACTTGTCGCGGAGCGATGTCTTTTTAACCCACAAGAACGGGGGTGTTTTTGACCACTGCAAGTCCAAGTAGCCAAACAACATCCCGCTGCCCGCTTGCAGTGGAGTGTAGAGCGGCACCCTGCCATCCTGAGTCAGCGCAGTCATGATGGTAAGCGTCGTGCCGTCAGCGAGGGCCACCGCTGCTTTGACCTGCCCATTTGGGCTGACACTCAGGGTTATGAGACCGTCGCCGCCAGGACTTGCATCATCATTGCCAGGGCCCAGAATCAGGCCGGTGTGCGTCCCCGCGTATGGATTGGTCGCCCCTTGGAATATCCGCTGTGCAAATAGAGTTGCGGACTCATTTCCAAAAGTCACCGTCCCGTTCACCATCTTATCCATCGCATCCACCACCAAGAGCACCGCAAAGGTGCGTCCCAAAGAGCGCACACTGGTAGAGGAAACACCCGCCGGACTAAACGCGCCCGAAATCGGCAATGCCACCCCACCCAACACCAACTTGCCGGTGTACGCCCCCTTATCGGTGATTTTCAAGGCCACCCCGCCGCAGTTGGTTGGCGTGGCACCCGAGCGAACCTGGAAGAGTCCAACATAATCGCCTTGGTAAGCCACAAACGGATTCGAAACAAAATTAGCCGCCAACACCAAGTTGGACTGCATGGTAAAAGTGAGCGTCGGCTGGTTGCTGGAAACGGTCCCCGTCCAGTTGCTGAACACAAAACCAGAACCCGGAACGGCGAGCACGGAATAGCGTTTGCCTACTTCAAGTTGGGTGCCGGTGAATCCCGCCGGACGAATACTGCCGAGACCATTCGTCACCAGGGTCAATTGACCATTCAGATTCCGGTGAATTGCAGGGGGTTTTTCAGCAGGTTTTTTGGACGGCTAAACC
>JBAXGN010000145.1 GCA_037139415.1 Verrucomicrobiota bacterium
CGCACGGAGCGCTATACCCTTGCGCATTTTTATCCCGTGAATGAATGGGAATTGTTTGATCTGGAAAAAGATCCCCAGCAAATGCGCAGCGTCTATGACGATTCAGCCTACGCCAAAACGGTGACTGAACTCAAAACCGAGTTGGACCGCTTGCGCAAAGAATTCAAGGATACGTCCGATAGCGCCGAGGCCGGACAAGCCAACGATGCGCAACCGGCCCGGACTAAAAAAGGCAAGAAAGGCAAGGCGAAGGCCGGAAACCAATAATCGCAGCAATCAGGTTATGGAAATGTTTACCTGTTCAACCTGTGGAAAGGCCTGGCCGGAAAATTACTGTCCAGAATGTGCTCACAGTATTGATCAGACAAATGCACGACCGGCTCCCTTGCCAACAATTTATCCGCCCAGGCTTCACCCGCAACCACCGCCGCTGCTTCCGCCCAAACTGCCGGTCGCCAAGGGTGCAGCGGATATATCCCGGCGCCCGCGTTCCACTCCGTGGGGCATTATTCTCGTGGTGGCACTCACCACCATCGCATCGCTGGGGTACTTCGGATTTCAAATATATCAATTGCATGATTATCCGCCCGGCTATCGGAACCGGCCATCCAGCGGCGTGATGAGCCGTCCCGGCGAGCACGAATTTTCCAATGCGAACGAACAGATTGATTCCTTCCAGTCCACCAATGCCTTCGGAAATACCCCGGCGGCCGTAAAGTTGGCGCACGAGTTTGCGGTGACGTTGCAGGCGGCCCGCACGAAATTGTTCACCGCCGAGCCACGGTTCGAGTTCCTTGAAACAACCAAGGGCGAGTTCATCACCTACTGTGAATTGCACCGGGATGAATGCGCCTTTATCGTTCATGTGCCGGCGCTGCGCAAATATGACAAGGACTTCACGGAAAAAGTGGATGCCCGCAAGCTGCTAGCCCAGGCGGCATGGATGTCGGCGCAAACCGTTCTGAAAGCCAATCGCCTGGGTAAGCCGAAAATGGAACTGGCAGTCGGCCTGCGAGGGATCAGCCAATACGGACCGATCATGATTGGCTATTACGTTGAAGCGACCACCCAGCCGGACGAGGGGTTGATAAAAGACCTGGATGATGGCGCACAAACCCACTTTTTATGGCCGTTCTTTACGCCTGCCGCTGAGGGCCCAGCGGCCGCGAAATAAAATCCAACCGCCGAGAACATGGACACGGGGATAAAGACCTTGTGGCCATCCTGATTAATTTGGAGGTGCCGGTTGAGGAGGACGTTGGCCATCAGCACCGCCGGGACCACCACCACCTTGACCGCCCCGGCCACCACCCTTGCCTTTTTTACCACCGCCCTGACCCTGGCCGGGCGGACGATTTTTGGCGCGCGGATCGGGCTGGCGGGGGAACGCGTCGGTGATGGTCCCCAACGGTTTGAGATCTTTGCCTTTTAGCGCGGGATGATCTGCTCCATAACGATACGCGCGAAACATGCTGTTCACCATGGGCAGTGCGTCCGTTAGCGTTTTAACAGTGCCAAATTCTTTCGTCACGGGGTTAATGTATTCCCAGACCAGCTTGCCGGCAGCGGTGACTTCAAATAGGTGACCCTCGGTATCCGAGCAAACCAGGGTGTTACCGTTGGGCAAGCGCTGGCCGCTGCAACCAATCTGACTGAAGAAACCATGGTTATTGATCGAACGGTAGGTCCACACCACCTGCTTGGAAATTTGCCGGGGTGGATTGTGAGTATCGTGGTCATATTCTTCCCGCCGGTAGCCGGCGTCCGGCGGGTTGACATAGTTGCCGGTGTTCTGCCCGTTGCCATCCAGAAATGGATTGATTTCAATGACGGATGATTGCGGGGTGCGTTGGAAGAGATACTGGCCGTTGTTGAACACCATGAGATGCCCGGCGCCGGGCAGGCCGGGTTTGATCCAATGCACATCGTGCGCCCCGCCCATTTGTTTATGACCGGAGGTCGCATTATCCCAATTCTCCAGCACTTTGGGTGGATCACCTTGGGCGTAACGGGCGGGATCACCGAAGCGATAGAGGAAATCACCCGCCGGTCCGGCCGCCTTGGCCATGCTGGCCTTGGGATCGCCCGCAACAAACGTCTTCCCATGATCAATGACGTAAAGCTCGCCTTGCACCGAATTCACCACCACCTGGTCCAGCTCGGCGTTATAATCCATGGAGTTGCAGTGCAACCAATCCCGTTTCAAGGGGCGGCCCGTCAGGTTGATGTTAATCTTGTTAGGGTAATTCGCCACGGTTTTCCCTTGGCCCACGTAGTTGGGTTTGGCCGGGTCCACATCCTGAACGACATGATCGAAAAAGCACCATTCCCAAACGACGTTGCCATTCATGTCCACTTCCACCACCGCATCCATTTGCCCGCCCTCGTACGGGCCTTTGCGGGGGTCCGCCCCGGCGGCGATGGCTTGTTCGTGCGAGATGGATTTGTTGGCAATGTACAGGGTGGTCCACGCGTTGAGTTTTTTATTAAAGACACGTACCCAATCATGATGGGGCGCATAACCCTCCCGCTTCTCGGTATATTCCCAGACCTTCTTGCCGTCCCAATCCACTTCGATAAAACCCTGGAAACCACTGGGATCATCCTTGGAGGCATCCAGGATATTACCGTTATCGAGAAAGCGCGGATTAGTGCCCAAGCGCCACGTGTGAACCACCTGTCCAGACATATCAATCAGGTACGTGGTGCCGTGCGTGCCAAACAGCGTGTAACCATTGTGCGCGTTGGTTTTGTCCCAATAGAGCAACTCGGTGGGGCCTTGGAGCCGTTCGTAGGCCGACAACGATACGGCACTGAGGATAAAGGTCAGCCATCCCAACCGCAGCAGTTTCAATCGTTTATTCATATAGCTAAATAGAGCATGGCCAGATTAAGAAATCAGTCATGAATTGATTAAAAAAAATTAATCCTTTTCCCACGCCAGTTGCCATGTTGCCATGGATCCATCCCTATGCGCCATTGACGACGCAAACCCTTGGGGCTACATTATACGGCATGAGCCTTACGGAAATTCAGGAAGAAATCTTGGGGCTTCCGGCGTCGGAAAAGGCCAAGCTGATTGATGTATTATGGGATTCCCTTTCAACTCCCGAAGGGAAGGCCCGTGAGGCGGCTTGGGCTGAGGAGTCAGAACGGCGGGTCACCGCCTATGAAGCGGGGCTGCTGAAGGCGCGGGACGCTCAGTCGGTGTTCTCCGATCTGCGAAAGGATTTGCGGCGGTGAAAGTCAGGCTGACCTCAGTCGCTGAGGGGGAACTCAAAGAGGCCGTCGAGTTTTACGAGGCGGCTGAAAATGGACTCGGAACGCAATTTTTGGTGGAGGTGGAATCGGCAGTGGAGCGCATAATCGGCAGCCTGAATATCATTCCCGTTTTAACTGCACTTTATTCAAATTAAGCATCGGGGCCTTGCCATCGCTGGCTTTCAGGCGGAGGAGGAGTTCCCCGGTTTCGCGGAGGTCCAGGGTGCCGAGGGGGAATTCCTTGAATTTATCCCAACCACCAGTGCCTTGTTTTTCCCATTTCAGGGTCGTGAGTAAAACCGGCTCCTCCGGCTGGGGTCGCAACGCTTCCAGGATCAGTGAGTTCCCGGCACCCGTGCTGGAATACGTGGCGAACACTTGGTAACGGCCCGGTTCTTTGACCTGCACTTTCCAGCTCAGGTAGTCGCCTGCCTCAATCCAGCGACCGATGCTCTCACCTTCGGACTTTTTCTGGTAAAGCAGTTTGAAACCATGCATGCGTGCCGCCCGGGCGGTCAGTTCAAAGTGGCCGGAAGCATCGGGGGTGATCGCCACAGTTTTGGGCGAGCCGAAAAAGTTCTGGCGTCCGGCTTGGACGGGCACCGGATCAATCATCAGCGCGGCGGGACTCGGCGAGGCTTGGCCGGAAGTGAGCAGAACGGTTTCGCCCTTGCGCAAATCCACCGTGACCACTCGTTGGCCATTACGATCCGTCTGCGTCTGCAATTTGAATTCACGGGCACCCGAAGCGCGGATCGGTTCGGGCAAATCGGTGTGCAACCGGCATGGCGCTCCCGCACGGCTGGTCACCTGGACGAAGCGCGTCTTGCCGTCACGTCGGCTGGCGGAGATTTCAAAGGCACCCTCCGTGAGTAATTTATGAATCGTGACATCCCGCCAGGAATCCGGCACGGCGGAGAAAACGCGGATATCCGTGCCGAACGGTTCCATGCTCCAGCTTTGCAACAGGATTTCATGGAGCGACGCGGCGGCGGATAGAGGCGTTTCGATGACTGGCCCGGATTCCAGATACATGGTGTTGGCTTTGGCGTAGCGGTCCAGGAATTGATTGAGCAGGCTCACAGCGGCGTCTTTGCGTCCCAGCCACGAGGACATGGCGCTGGAGCCGGTAAAAGAGTACCCCTGTAACGCGCCTTCAAAGCCGATCCAGTGATCCAGCGATTTCTCAATGAGGGGACGGTCTTGCGCCGATTGCGGGTCCACCGTGTGCAAGGGATAGACCATGAAGAGGTGCGAGAAATGGCGGTGCGATTCGCTGAGCGGCACGCCCGCGCCGATCATATAGCCGGTTTGGGCATCCACCGGGTAGGCCGCGAGTTTATCCAACGTTTCCTGCCAGCGCGTGGCCTGATCGTCGTGCAACCCCAGGCGTTCATTGGCGGCCAGCATCGTCTGCAAACCCCAGCGCAACAGGGACAGATCAAAATTGGTGTCCGGCGCTTTTTTAGGATATTCCGGTGAAGTGGAAAGCGGCAAATGCAGCCGCCCATCCGGACCGGGCTGGAGCAGGTGCAGGTAATAGGCGATGGCGCGTTTCAGCAAGGGATAGAGCCGGTCCCGCAACACGGCCTCATCGCCGCTATAACGGTAATGCAGCCAGTAATTGTGGAGTGTCCAGGTGAGATTACCACGTTCCTCGCCGTCTTTGCCGCCGACACTCCCACGGCAATCATAGCTGCTGGTGCGGGCGATGGCAGCCGAGTCGTGCCGCCAGTCGGGTGGCACATTGCTGACGAGGTTGTCCTTGCCTTGATCCAACATGCGGTTCAGCGATTCGCCGATATTGAGGCGATTGGCGGTATAGACCGGCCAATAGGTCAGTTGAATGTTCAGGTTCCACCAGATTTTCGGCCAGGGCGTACGCCGAAACCACGGCCCCATGAGATCAATCGCGGGACGGTCCGGACGGGTGGCCGCGCCGAGCTTATACATCTGGATCCAATAGAAACTTTCCATGCGCGTGTCCGGAACCGACAGGAAACTTTGCTGATAATAACTCTGCCACCAGGCGCGATGGGTGCGGATCAGTTCATCAAAATTCGCAGCGAGCGTCTCCTGGATGTTCGCCACCGCCTTGGGCGTGGAAGGTTCGCCGGTGGGGGCAAAATCCACCGTGAAGGCAAACAAACTCCGGCCGGGAGCCAGTACCTTTTCTCCCCAGGCCACGCAATATCCGCCGCCGGCCTTGAAGGATTGCAGGCACCACGAAATATTGCCGGCGTTGCCCTGCCTGGCATCAGGATTTTGTTGCTCGGGAGGAATGGGCGTGTTCTTGAACTCCTCACGGGCAGGGATGGCGGGGTCATGTTTGAAGATGATTTTTGGCGCGGATGCCTTGCCGTAATCCAATTCGATAAGGGTGACCAGCTTATCCGCGTGCGTCAGGGTGCGCCACGAAAGGACAGTGCCACCAAGCCGGACCGTGCCGCGCGCCTCGGCATTCCACAGATCCAAAAGCATCTGGCCTTTGTGCGGGGCGGTCTCGGGCTGGAGCAGAAACTTGCCGATGACGATCCGGTTGCCGCGATCCTGCACATCCGAGCGGCCAACATCCCATTGCAACGTGTCTTTCTCCGGCGCATAAATCATGGTGCCGACCAGACCGTTGCCGAGGAAAGCACCTTCATGCCAGGCGTTGGGCAATTCCTCCCACTTCAGATCGTGTCTTGCCATAAAGGCCGGCCAATCAATCTGGACCGACGCCAATTTCCCATCCTGCCCCCAACTGGACAACGAGACCAGGCACGCGATTAAAACGAGGCCCACGGAAAAACATTGCGGAAGGCGAAGGCCAGTTCGGTCGAGAATACATTGCAGCTTTATCATATCTGATTGTGCCTGTTTCAAGGCGACCGGAGTATAACATCGGCGGGCGGGGATGTCTTGTGGAAAAAAGCACCGTCCCACGATTGACTCTGGCCTGGCTGGCTTTTACTCTCAGCCGGCAACATTAAGCGTGGAAACCGGCATTATCAGCAACATACAGCGATATTCCCTCCAGGATGGACCAGGGATTCGCACGACGCTTTTCCTGAAGGGCTGTCCGCTGGATTGTTGGTGGTGCCATAACCCGGAGGGCCGGGCGAGCCGGGCACAAGTGGTCATTCAAGAGGCCCGCTGTGTGCGTTGCGGAGAGTGTATGAAGGTGTGCCTATCGGCACCGGAATCATACCAAGAGGCGCCAAAAATTTTGGTGCCCGAAAATTGCACTTTGTGCGGGGAATGCGTGAAGGCATGCGCCGCCGATGCCCGGCAATGGATCGGGCGCAAGCTGACGGTCGCGGAGGCGTGGGCGGAAATTTTGAAAGACCGCGTGTTTTACGAGGAATCCAAGGGTGGCGTGACATTTTCCGGAGGGGAACCCCTGATGCAATCGGCATTTGTGGAGATGCTGCTGGAGCGCTGCCATCAATACGGCATCCATTCCGCGCTGGATACCTGCGGGTTCGCGCCTCAAGCGACTGTCCTGCGGGTGGCGCTCAAGGCGGATCTGGTTCTCTACGATATCAAGTTTGTTGATCCGGCACTGCACCAGAAATATGCCGGCGTCCCCGTTCAACCCATCCTCGACAATTTACGGGCCCTGTGTGCAACCCATTCCAATGTCTGGATTCGCGTGCCGATCATCCCGGGAATCAACGACCTGCCCGGCCATCTGGATCAACTGGCGGCCTTGGCGGCCTCACTGAGCGGTGTGCGCCAGGTCAATGTTCTGCCGTATCACCGGACGGGCGTCGCCAAATTCAAACGCCTGGGGGAGACCTACCGGCTGCCCGAAGTCGTCCCGCCCTCGGCAGAATACATGGAAGCGGTCGCTGAACGATTTTCCGCCTTGGGGGTCAACGTGAAGATCAACGGGTGATGGCTGACAGTGGAAGCCAAGGCCGCCTGAAGGCGGTACGACGAACCGTAAAATGGCAAAATCAGACGGTTGATTTTCGGGACAGATTGGCTATAGTGCGCCTATGACAAACCGTACTGAAACGATGCGCCGTCAAAGTCTGGATACGCCGCCCTCCCTCACGGCGGAGCGGGCTTTGCTGGTCACGGAATTTTATCGCGCGAACGAAGGACGGTTTTCCGTGCCGGTGATGCGCGCCCGAAACTTCCTCCACCTTTGTGAACACAAGGCCATTTATATTGGCGAGAGTGAACTGATTGTGGGCGAGCGGGGGCCACGCCCCAAGGCGGTGCCGACCTATCCGGAACTCACCTGTCACAGCCTGCAGGATTTGGAGATCCTCAACTCGCGTCCTAAAACCCATTATCGCGTGGATGCCGAGTGCCTGAAAATTTACCAAGACCAGGTGATTTCGTACTGGAAAGGGCGCTCAATGCGGGATCGGATTTTTGCCGAGCTGCCCAAGGAATGGCTGGAAGCCTATGACGCCGGAATGTTCACAGAGTTCATGGAGCAACGGGCGCCCGGGCATACCGTCGCGGACGGCAAGCTTTATCGCCTCGGCATGTTGGATTTCAAACAGCAGATTGCCCAAGCCATCGCCGCGCTGGATTTCCTGAACGATCCGGAGGCGTTCGCACGGCGCGAGCAGTTGCGGGCCATGGATATTTCCTGTGATGCGGTCATCTTGTTTGCGCAACGCCATGCCCGGCTGGCAAAAGATCTGGCCGCAAAGGAAACCGTTCCGCAGCGCAAAGCCGAACTGGAAAAAATTGCAGCAACCTGCGAGCGCGTGCCGGCGCATGCGCCGCGCAATTTCCAGGAGGCGCTGCAATACTATTGGTTTTGTCACCTGGCCGTTATCACGGAACTGAACGGGTGGGATTCCTTCAGCCCGGGTCACTTGGATCAGCATCTGTGGCCGTTCTACCAGCAGGAAGTGGCGGCCGGCACCCTCACGCGGGAGAGCGCCCGGGAACTGGTGGAGTGCTTCTTCATCAAGTTCAACAACCATCCCGCGCCACCCAAGGTGGGCGTGACCGCGGCGGAAAGCGGCACCTACACGGATTTTGCCAACATCAACCTGGGCGGATTGCTCACCGATGGTTCAGACGGATCGAACGAGGTGACATTTATTTTGCTCGAAGTCATTGAGGAGCTGCATCTGCTCCAGCCCAGCTCCAACCTGCAGCTTTCCCGCAAGACGCCGGATCATGTCCTGAAGCGCACCTTGCGGGTGCTGCGGAACGGCTACGGTTTCCCCTCCATCTTCAATGCGGATGCCGTGGTGCAGGAGCAACTGCGGCAGGGCAAGACCCTGGAGGATGCTCGGCAGGGCGGCTGCAGCGGCTGCGTGGAAGTCGGCGCGTTCGGCAAAGAGGCGTTTATTCTAACCGGTTACTTTAACATGGTGAAGGTGCTGGAGCTGGTGCTGCACAACGGGGTGGATCCCCGCACCGGTCGCCAGCTCGGCGTGCGCACGGGCGATCCGGAAACCTTCAAGTCGTTCGCGGATATCTTTGCGGCCTGGCAACGGCAGATGCGGCACCTGGTGGAACTCAAATTGCGCGGCAATCATCTCATTGAGCGCATGTATGCCGCGATGATGCCGGCGACCTTCCTCTCCGTTATCACGGATGACTGCATCCAGAAGGGCAAGGATTACAATGCCGGCGGCGCGCGCTACAACAATAGCTACATTCAGTTTGTGGGGCTGGGGAGCCTCGCGGATTGTTTCGCGGCCGTGCAGCAGCTATGCTTCGCAAATGGCAACGGGCATCTGCCGCTCGCCGAGCTGGTGCGCACCCTCGATATGAATTTTGAAGGCCAGGAATCGCTGCGGCTGCGGCTGGTGAACAAGTCACCGAAGTACGGCAACGACGATGCGCGTGCCGATGACATCATGGTGCAGATTTTCAATACGTGTTTCGAGATACTGGACGGGCGTCCGAATACCAAGGGCGGCAAATATCGCGTGGAGATGTTGCCGACCACCTGTCACGTGTATTTTGGCGCGGTGACCGGAGCCACCCCGGATGGCCGCCGGGCTGGCATACCGCTGTCCGAAGGCATTTCTCCGGTGCAGGGCGCTGATCGAAATGGTCCCACCTGCGTGATCAAGTCCGCGTCCAAAATGGATCACCTCAAAGCCGGGGGCACCTTGCTGAACATGAAGTTCACGCCGTCGGTTGTGGCCACCGACGACGGCCTCGACAAATGGTCGCACCTGGTGCGTTCCTATTTCCGCATGGACGGGCATCACGTCCAATTCAACGTCGTGCGTGCGGACACGCTGCGCACGGCGCAGCATCAGCCCGAGCAGCATCGTGATTTGATCGTGCGGGTAGCGGGTTACAGCGACTACTTCTGCGATCTATCCACCGAACTGCAGGAAGAGATCATCGCGCGCACCGAACACGAAGTATTCTGAGCGTTATCCGGCGGTGATACGCTGCTGGAATTCCGGCTATGGGGATGAAAACGAAACCCATCCAGAGCCATGGCCAAATAATTCCAATGAGCTTTCAAGCTGAGACTAAGGCGTGCAGGATTTTGGACGGCTGGCGAGACGCGAGCGAGGCGCATACCCGTCCCGACCTGTCGGGATAACGAGCGAGCAACGAAGCCAGCAGTTCAAAAGACCAGCGAATTAGTCTCATATTGATAGCGATTTGGAATAAGAACCACCTCAATAATTGAGTCGCACGGTACCCACCGCATTCGTACCGAGGAAATAACCCTGTCCCACACTGTCGGCAGGGATATTGTTGGTAATGCCGCTCTGAGTCAGAATGCCTTTGAACAGCGTTGCCCGCCCAGTCGCCGGATGGGTGAAGGAACCGGAAAATAAGCCATTGGCGCGGTTAAGCGTGAGATACTTCACGGCTGGTCCGCTGGCGATCGGAATACGAAAGACATTATTTCTGACCGTTATCACGCTATGCGCCGCGCCCACCAGATTTCCCTCCACCAGCGTCACGATCCCATTGGTCCAACCAGTTGCTTCATGGCCTGCAACCGGCATGACGTAACGCGCCAAGTTCGGTGGTAAGGCCGTCAGGAATCCATTGGGATAGGTTGAGGCGTAGGGGGACGTGAAAGGCAGCGCGTTCTTTTGCCAGAAGAGGAAACTGTTTGAGGTTTGATTTACGGCATCCTGGCCAGCCAGCCAGCCAACGACCATCCCCTGACCGCCATAGAGCGATTGATACACCGCCCAATCGCCGTTGGTCGTCAGCATTGCGGCGCCGCCCAGCAGCGAGCCATCCGCCACATTGCCGGACCAGGTCACGGCTCCGGCCGAAGTTACCGTTACCGCGGCAATGGCGCTGACTTGATTGGTGAAGCCGTCCGAGATTCCACCGTTGGCAGCCAAGGTGTATTTACCGCTGAACGGATTGGACGTTCCCGTCCCCGTGCGGCGCAACGCCGCTTTGGCCCACCAGGTCGCCCCCTCGCCAACTGTCCCTTCAATTGCATTGCTTCCGTTGGTAAACCACAGCGCCACCTGCAAGGCCGCCTGCCCAGCCCGCGCAAGGTTAAACGCAACCGAACGATCCGCAGCAAACGCACCCGCAACCGGCAGCACGTTCCCACGATACGATAACTGTCCGCTATAAACGCCTTTATCGGTTACCTTGAGCTTGAACAAACCCGCGTTCGTTACGGTCACTTTCAAAATCCCCAAGGCATTCGTCTGATCCTCCGGCGGCAGAAACAACCCGACGTAATCGCCCTTCAATTGCGCAAATGGATTCGGCACAAAATTAGCGGTCAACGTCAATCCGGTTTCCATGAGGAAGCGCAGGTTGGGATTATTGGTGACCACTTGGCCGGCCCCGCGTACCCAGTTGGAAAAGAAGCCGGTGGCATCCGGTGTGGCGGTTAACCGGTATTCGCGGCCCGCCTCCAACCAACGATTGGTGAGGTTAGGCGTCACACGGCCAGGCCCATTTACCACCAGCGTCAGCGGCGCATAGACAATCCGGCAAACCTGGAGAAGGTTGGTAGGGGAAACACTGCCGGAAGTATCCACCGCATACGCCTCCACCCAGTTGGTGCCGGGAGCGAGCGAAAAATCAGCCATCCAGGCGATCGTCCCCGAAGCCGTCTGCCAGGCTCCACCATTGATCCGGCATAAAACTTTCACCACCCCAATATCGTCTGCCGAACGCCCAATGAGATGGAGCGTGGTATTGGTAGTGCGATACCCTTGGGCAAGACTGCTGATCGCCAGCGTGGGCGGCGTTTCGTAAAGCCAGGCGATCGTGCTGTTTGCCGTCCCAAACGCATTGGTGGCCATCACCCAATAGCCGCCAGCATCGGAATCCTGAAAGGAGGTGATGGTCAGCATGGAACTCGTGGTCCCACCGATCCGGGCGCTATTGGTGAGGGCTACATTCCCCTTATACCATTGGTAGGCGGGTGAAACATCCGCGATCGCCGCGCAAGACAGACTGATCGTCGCGCCTTGCCGTACCGCCTGACTGCGGGGTTGCTGCACCATGACCGGTTGGGAAGACCGGCCCCGGATGGTAAACTCGGTTTGGGAGACATAGGCCGCCGCCACATCGCCGCTGGGATAGTAGTTCGTGGGTGCCCAAATGACTTTCCAGAAGGATAAGCGGGCCGTGTACGCCTGGCCGGCGGCGATCAGGTTGGCGGGCAACGTTAATATGGAATTGGTGGCATACAGCCGGTTGGTGTCCCATAACCTTCCCGACCGATACAAGGTGGCGCCATTCGTGCGCACGATTTCAAACTGAACGTGATCGTTCGTGGTACCGCCAACATACGGGTCCCAAGAAAGCGTGAGGGTAGCGGAGGGGTTCACGGCTTGCGCGAAACCGAAATTGCGGAGATGAGGCACCGGCGGATACTGATCCGACGGCAGCGGGACCAAACTCGCCCAGGAACCGTCATGCACCGCCGTCCCCCGCAAGACGTAATTCCCGGCCGGATAACTCTGGTCCAAGTTGGTTTTACTGGCAAACCACGAGTTGAGTTCGAACCGGACCCCATCCACCGAGGTATCATTATAGATCAAATCCAACAGCGTTTGATTGGGTAAGCTTAACCGGACGGCGGTTGCCAAACCAGGGCTGGCGACGGATACCCAGGCCTGCATGCTGCACGGATTTTGCGGGCGCGGTTGCGCCAGGTCATCATTGGTTTGTGCGTACCAACGCGCTTTCCACAAAGCCATGCCGCTCACATCCGCCGCCATGGTTGGGCGCGCGTCAAACAGAATGATCGCCGACAACAGACTTCCGGCGCAAATGTTCAAAAACGTTTTCCTCATAAGAAGTTATATTCTGGCCTTCTGCACGAACCAAGCTAAGCCGGATCAGCCGCCGGTTCAACCGTTAATGTGTAATTAGTAATGGTTGACGAGGCCAATCACCCAGCCGGTTTTCAACCGGTTTTGCTTGATGATTGGGCGGAATCATTGGTCGGAAAATGCCGAACCCCCCGAACCGGGGCAGGCTACCGTAAAAAAATTCTTAAAAACAGTTGTTCTTTTTTGGGTGGTTATGCTTCAACATCGGGCTTGCATGAGTTTGTTATCAAATCAAATTGCACTGATCACGGGCGCGGGACGGGGCATCGGCCAGGCCATCGCGCTGAAACTCGCGTCGGAAGGCGCGGATATTGTCGCCATTGATCTCAAGCCTGAGTTCGTGACGGAAACCATGGATAAGGTCAAAGCCATGGGCCGCCGCGCTTGGGGTTACGGCGCGGATGTCGCCAACGCCGCCAGTGTGGACGAGGCGGTCGCCAAGGCGCTGGCGGAGGCCGGCAAGGTGGACATCCTGGTCAACAACGCCGGAGTGACCCGTGACGGGTTGCTGATGCGGATGAGCGAGGCAGACTGGGATCTGGTGCTGAACATCAACCTGAAGGGCACCTTCCTCATGACCAAGGCGCTGTGCCGCTCGCTGCTCAAGCAACGTTCGGGTTGTATCATCAATATCGCCTCCGTAATCGGCCTGATCGGCAACGCCGGGCAGTGCAACTACGGCGCCAGCAAAGCCGGTGTCATCGGTTTCACCAAATCTTCCGCGCGCGAATTCTCCAGCCGGGGTGTGCGCGTCAATGCCATCGCACCCGGGTTCATCCAGACGGCGATGACCGATAAATTGAATGCGGAGCAAAAAGAGGGGATCATGAAGCAGGTTCCGCTGGGCACGCTGGGCACGGCGGAAGACGTGGCGAATGCGGCATTATTTCTGGCCAGCCCGCTGGCCGGATACATCACCGGACAGGTCATATCGGTGGATGGCGGCATGGCAATGTGAAAAAAAAGATAAAATACCGCTGGACAGGCGGTCTGTCCACCGCTACACAGTCCCTGCATTTTATGAGGCCGGGACGGCAAACAAGCCCGGGTGGGTGGACCGTGACGAAAATAAGTGCATATAGGGCTTGACGGATTTTACATTCGTGGCATAGACAAGAAAAAAACAAAGAAACGGAGAATACAATGGCTGAAAAAACTATTGAACAGAGAGTGAAAGAGATCATCGTCGAACAACTGGGCGTGAATCCTGATCAGGTCACACCCGATGCCAAGTTCATTGAGGACTTGGGCGCTGACTCGCTTGACACCGTGGAACTGGTCATGGCTTTGGAAGAGGAATTCGGCAACGAAATCCCCGATGAAGAAGCGGAAAAGCTCCAGAGCGTGGGCGACGTCATCAAGTACGTCGAGGAGAGCAAGAAGTAATCCTCCCAACCTTTATTTCCGGGGCAGTCGTGGAATAAGCAGAGAGTGACCATGCTGCCCCGTTTTAGTTTATGATGGCGAGTAATTGGACCGACCGTAGAGTGGTGATCACCGGCATGGGGGTGGTCAGTTCCTTGGGTCATGACCCGGAAACCTTGTGGAAGAACGTCGTCGCCGGCCAATGCGGTATAGACCGTATCGGGGCCTTCGACACGACGGGTTTTGACTGCCAGATTGCGGCGGAAGTCCGCAACTTTGACGCCTCCGCCTCCTTCCCCTCCCCCAAGGAAGCCCGCCGCTCGGATCGCTTCGCCCAATTCGCCATTTATGCCGGCCATCAGGCTCTGCTGGATTCCGGCATGGACCTCGACAAGTGCAACCGCGACGAAATCGGATGCTTTATCGGCTCCGGCATCGGCGGGCTCTACACGACGGCCGAGCAGCACAAAATTCTGCTCAACAAGGGACCCTCGCGGGTTTCCCCCTTCATGATTCCCATGCTCATCCTGAACATGGGTTCCGGGCTGTTCTCCATGTATTACAAGCTGCGCGGCCCCAACATTGCCACCTGCTCCGCTTGCGCGACCTCCACCCACGCCATTGGCGAGGCATGGCGGACGATCAAGATGGGCGATGCCAAGGCGATTTTTGCCGGCGGCACGGAAGCGACCATCACCGCGCTGGGCATCAGTGGTTTCTGCGCGATGAAGGCGATGAGCACCCGGAACGATGATCCCAAGCATTCCTCCCGTCCCTTTGATTTGGGGCGCGACGGGTTTGTCATGGGTGAGGGTGCCGGCGTGTTGGCTCTGGAAGAGCTTGAGCATGCCAAGGCGCGCGGCGCGCGCATTTATGCCGAATTGATCGGCTACGGCAACACCGCCGACGCCAATCACATGACCGCCCCGGCCCCGGAAGGTGAAGGTGCCGCCCGCTGCATGAAGATGGCCCTGCGAAACTCCGGACTCAACCCGGGGGATATTGATTACATCAATGCCCATGGCACGGCTACCCCGCAAGGGGATATTGCGGAAACCCAAGCCATCAAGTCGGTATTTGGCGACCACGCGCGCAAGCTGGTGGTCTCCTCCACCAAAGGCGCCACGGGGCACATGCTAGGCGCAGCGGGTGCGGTGGAAACAATCCTGTGCCTCAAGGCAATGCAAAACCAAGTGGCCCCACCCACGATCAATCTGGAGAATCCCGATCCCCAGTGCGATCTGGACTATGCCCCCAATGCCGCCCGGGAGATGAAGATCAACGCGATCGTCAACAACTCCTTCGGCTTTGGCGGACATAACGCCTCCCTGATCGCCCGTAAATTCGTCGGCTAACCGTCCGCGAACTGGACCTTCCCCGCCTCCGGCTTTACCTCGCCGGAGTTTTTAGAGCTTCTCGGGGTCGGTAACCGGGACCGGGGCCGGTTCGGCAGTTCGGCTCTTCCAGCGTTCTTCCGGCAGCATGGCAAGCACCATGATGGCGGCCTGGCTGCTCACAAATAGCACCAGCCATTTAAACGCGGAATCCATGAAACCGTACGAGTGCAGGCCAACGCCCAGCATGTTGACGCCAAACCAGGACCACGCCGTGACCACGTTGCCAAAGATAGCCACGTTCATCAGACCGCGTTCCTGCCACATGCCGCACCAGCGCGCGTGCAAATAGACGGCGTTCCATAGCACGATCATCAACGCGCCGTTCTCTTTCGGGTCCCAGCCCCAAAACCGGCCCCACGATTGATCCGCCCAGATGCCGCCCAAAACGGTCCCCACGAAACTGAACAGCGCGGCAAAGCAGGTGACCCCATACACCATGCGGGACAATGCCCCAGCGCGATCCGGCGTCAGGTTGCGCGTGAAGAATCCCAGCAGCACATAAAACACCGCCAGCACCCCGGCGAAGAACGTTGCTGAATACCCCAGCGTCACCGTGATCACGTGGGTGGCGAGCCAGAAATTGCTATCGAGCACCGCGCGCATCATCTCCATGGTATCGCCGCCCAGCGCCAGATTGTGGGCGATGATCTGCGTGACAAAGCCCACCGCCGCCGCCACCACCACGCCCAGGCACAGGGGGAAAAACCGCTCCAGAACCAACCCGAGAAACACCGCGCCCCAACCGATAAAGACGGCCGAGGAATACAGGTTGGTCACCGGCGGACGGCCTTCCAGAAAAACGCGAAAACCCAGCCCCACCGTATGCATCACCCACGCCAGCGCCACCAGGTTGAACGCCGAGCGGCGCAGCCATTCGGTGAGGTTGAACAAGGCGATGATGGCGAAAATAAAGGCCACCACATAAATGACGGTGGCTTTGTAGAACGCTTGCAAATGATTGAAAAAGAATTCGCGATGGCTCTTCGTTAATTCGAGTTGATAGTTCGGCGTCAACCATTGGTTGTAATCCGCCAGGGCGCGATTGAAGCCGGCGGGATCATTCTTGGCGTAGGCGGACATCAGTCCGGCATAAAAGCCCATGGCCGGGTGTACGGTTCCGCCCTGGGCCGTTTCCATCAGGCTGGCACCGGCATTGGCCCAGCCATCGCGGTTCTTGGCAGGGTCCAGCGGTGGCACGATCAGCGGATAGGCCGCCTCTTGCATCCGGTGGTATGGTTGCACGTATTTCATCAGCGCATCCACCGCCTTTTGGTCGAAGGTTTGTTTGGCTTCCTGCGCCTGCGCCGCCGCCAGACCGGGCCCGATCGCTTTTTTGAACTGCTCCAAGTCGGCGGCGAAATCCTTGGAATCCTCCGGCTTCACGCTGACCTTGAGGCGGGTGTAAATCATCAGCGCATTGTACAGCCGCATGATCTGATGTTCGAAAGGCGTGCGCTTGGTCGAGTCAATGTCATTCACCCGCCGGGCCTGTTTCTCAATTTCCTCCAGCTTTTCCTTGAGTTCCTGATAGGAAAAATGTTTGCGCTCATCACTCAGATTTAACATCCCCTGCATTTCCGCGCTATCAATTCGGAATATGGGACGGGTATCAGCCATCGTCGGGCTGGCCAGCACCTCGACCAGCCATTCCGTGGCCGACATGGTCTGGGGCGGCTTCAATTTGGAAGCCCCCGGATCGCTCCAGGCGACGGATTGTTTGGCGCGGATTTGAAGGAGGGAGTTGCGCGCCACGGAGTCCAAGGGCTGGACGCGCCCGTTGAGCAGCACGGGCAGTTGTCCGAAACCAGTCAGATCAAAGCCGTTCTTTGGCCCGGGTAGCCGCATCGAAGCAAGCAACCAAACGGCAAACAGCGCAGTCAAAATCAAAGGAATCCGCGCTTTCATACGCCCTCCTTTCGACTGGCCGCAAATTTTCGGGTGATAAAATCCATCAGGTGCATCATAAAATGGAAACACATGCCGAGCCCGACCAGGATACAGGCGATGTACGGCGTCAGCCAACTGGGGTTGCGCACCACCTGCAAGATGCTGACGCGCGGATCATTGGGATCGTAGCTGCCCTGGTAAAAGGTTTCGCCGCCATAACGCAACGGGTTGTTCATATAAATCAGGCTCTCGCGTTGCTCGCCGGTGCCGGGATTATCCACCCGGATGCGGCTGGCAAAGTTTTTGGGAATATCCGTGCCCGGATACTTCTCATGGGTGAACTTGAGCAGCGTGATGGAGAACGGCTTGTAAACGCGGACGGAGCGCAAAGCGACCTGCCAAGTTTTCCCGGCATATTGCACCGGCTGACTGTCCAGCACCAGCGAGAACATCCAGGTGCCCAGCGATTTCCCCTCCGCCACGACTTCGATCAGCGACGCGGGCACATTGCGTTCGTCCATGCGCGCAGCGCGGGGGCGCGGAGTGACTTTTACCGTTTCGCCGATGCCCTGCGTGGCTTCCGGCTTGCCTGGCTCGTTCCCCGCCCGGTTTTCAACCAGGGAATTGAGATAATGTTTTTTGATTCGCAAGGTGAACGGCAGGGCGGGATTGGTGATTTCCCTGCCGGTGGCCAGCTCGTCTTCCGGAATGGACACCACAGTATCACGATCCGGCTGGCTCGTATCTACCAGCACCAACTCGGTGTAGAGCGAACTTTCGGAATAATTGACCGGCTGCCCCTCGGTCAGCCGCATGTGGCTTTCCACTTGAAACAGATCCGTGAACAACTGCCCGACCAGCAACAAAATCAAGCCGCCGTGAATGAGTTGCAGACCGAACCGACGCCGGGACAACTCGAAGACCAGAATCTGAGCCGCCACCAGATTGACCAACAGCACACCCCCGATCAGGTATCCGCCCGGAATCGGAATTTTCCAATCCGCACCGCTCGGCCCCCAAAACGCGATCAGACTTTGGAAATACTCTTTCTGGACGTTGTAAATGCCATGATTGACCTGCGCCAGCGTACCCAGCAGCACCAGCACCATTCCGGCGGCCAGGCAGATCACGGTCACCCGCATCGAGCCCAGCGCGGCAATAATCGTTTTGAAGGACATCAGGGCGTCTCCTTGCCCGGATAACGGGCGGTTTGCACAAATTTAAGGAAGGCTTCCTGCTGCGCTTCCACCAGCTTGCCATCCCCCACCATTTTGTAGAACCAGGTGCGGCCGCCTTGCGGTACGCTCACCGCGATCATGCGGGCGGGCTGACCGGTACGGGCGAACGTGCCTTGAACATCCATCTTCAGCGCTTTCGCCCCGCCCAGATCCAGCGGGGAGGTGGTTTTCCCCATCTCTTCCATGCCCACTGGCGGCAAACTCATCTGACCGCGCCAGCGGTTGACATTATCCAGCGCTCCACCGCCATCGCCGGCCAGCACACTGATGGTCACTTCCGCTTTAGCGCCCGGGCTGGCCACGGCGAACTTGGCGTTCATCATAGGTCCGGCGGGCACGCTCTGCCAATCGGTGGGCACCTGCCATTGCGGATTCTCTTTGATGGACGGCTCCGGCAACGGCATTTGCCCCATGCCCATCCCCGCGCTGGGCATCGCGCTGGGCATTGCACTGGGCGCGGCGGGAGCCATGGCGTTCGGCGCGTCTGCCAGAAACGCAACGGACTTCAAAAAATTAAGGAAATCCGGTTTGCTCTTCACCACGAGGGCATTCGGCCCGGTAACCTTGAAAAACCAGGTGGTATCCTCCTGCCCCAGCATGCCCACCAGGATGCGGAGGGGTTCCTTGGCCTCAGCCCCGGCTTTTTCGCCAGCCATGTCGAATAAATCACCAAACGCTCCGGCGATCTCCACCTTTTCCGTCAGCTTCCCCAAATCCGCCTCCGTGGCGAGCGGCAGGTTCACCTGCTTGCGCCAAAGATTCACAATATCCGTGCGGGAAGCCGCCACCCCGCGCAACGGGACCACCGTAACATCTGCGGTCTGGTTATCGGGACCGGGGATGACAAAATGACCCACCCGCATTTTGTCGCCAGGCAACTCTTTCCAATCCGCCGGCAGAGTCCATTTTAGCGTGGCCACTGGCGCGGAGGCGGCGGCCATGCCCATCCCCTCACCGTGAGCATGATTATGGGAATCCCCGGCCGGGGCTTCATGCGGCACCTCCTTGGGGACCTGGTACACCTTTCCTTCATTGCGGTCGCATCCGCACAAAAGTGCGGCGACCGCCAACCCAACACCGGGGCGCATAAAACGATGCATAGTCACAGAAAACATGCGGACAAGATAACCACTGATTTGTCACACTGCAAGAAATGGAGTGAATCCCAAAAGGTGAACCCAAAAGCCGCAGTTAAGCCTCACGCCGAGGAGGGTTGAACGGTTTGGGCGAACCATTCCCTTGGATCCAGCGGTGTTTCATAGGTCAAGAGCCGCAGAAAGTTCCGCTGCGTTTCCAACGCGTCCACAAAAGACATCAGCAAGTCCATTTTGGCCACGCTCCGGAGCTGTTCGGTGAAGGTCATCTTGCTGGGCGGTGTTTGTTCAGATCCCCGGATGGAACGGGAAGTCGGTGTAGCCCTCCGGCGTCGGCGCGGACCACGCCTTCAGGTCGGCGGGAGGATTCAACTCCCAGCCGTGCGTGAAACGCTCCACGAGATCGGGATTGCTCAGGTAAGGCCGCCCGAACGCAATGAGGTCCGCCTGGCCGGAAGCAATGGCCGCCTCCGCCGTTTCCTGCGTGTAGCCGCAGTTGCCCATCAGCGGCCCGGAGAACACCGCGCGAAATTCCGGCAGCGTCATCGGCTTGCCCTGCTCGTGGAAGCCAAATGCCAGCCCGTCCACCACATGCAGGTAGGCCAGTCCATAGGTATTCAACTGCGTGGCGGCATACGTGAACGTCTCGCGGAAATCGGGCGCGCCCATGTCATTGAAATTCCCATTGGGCGACAGGCGCACCGCCACCCGGCTGGTCGGCCAGACGGTGAGAATCGACTCCACGATTTCCTTCAGGAAACGCGCGCGGTTCTCCCGGCTCCCACCGTAGCGGTCCGTCCGGTGATTGGTTTTCGAGTCGAGGAACTGGTTGATCAGGTAGCCGTTGGCCGCGTGAATTTCCACGCCGTCGAATCCGGCGGCCTTAGCCCGCTCCGCCGCGCGGCGGTAATCCTGCACCACGGCGGCAACCTCCGCCGTCTCCAGGGCGCGCGGCGTCTCGTAAGGCTGCTTGCCGATGGGGGTGTGAATGGTATCGCCATTGAGCTTGATGGCCGAGGCCGACACCGCCGGTTGGCCTCCATGAAAACTGCTGTGCGACGCACGCCCGCAGTGCCAGAGTTGGAGAAAGAAGGGCGTGCCGCGGGCGCGAAGCGCCGTCGTGATCTTCTTCCAGCCGGCCACCTGGGCGTCGTTGTAAATGCCCGGCGAATCCACCCAGCCAAACCCCTGCTCGGAAATCGTCGTCGCCTCCGCGATGATCAGCCCGGCCGTAGCGCGTTGCGTGTAGTATTCCAACATCAACTCGTTGGGCACCCGATCACGCCCGGCCCGGCCGCGGGTCAATGGCGCCATCACCACGCGGTTGCGCAGCGGCAGCCCGCGCAGGTCAAAGGGGGAGAGCAGATGAGGTGAAGAGTTGGTTGATGCAGTGTGGTTCATGGTTTTAGTTTTTCAGTTCAGGATGGGGTTGATGCGTCAGCATTGCCACAAGTGGTGAGTTCGGCGACGAGGGCGGCACCGGGGAAGGAAGAGGGATGAGGGATGAAAGCATAGGTCAGTCCGAATGGGTTAGCTCGGAAAAGACGGCATCCAGCAAACGCTCGGCAGAAATTCGGGGGCAGACCATAGCATTTCCTGTTTTTCATGACGCCTCCTTTTGGATCGTTCCCGAATAATTATGCCACGCCGCGGCATCCAAGAAAAAACCCTGCCACGATCCCCGCAGCGAATGCCATGGCAAATGGCCCATGGAGACTGTCATCTTGACTGGCTCAACATGACGACAGAGAAGCGGATTCAACGTTTAATGTCAAACGGATAATGAACAATACTATGGTTTGCTAGGACGCGTCCTTTCACCGATTTAAGTCCAACACCGCAGGGTGTTTGGCAAAA
>JBAXGN010000146.1 GCA_037139415.1 Verrucomicrobiota bacterium
AGCCGGTTGCACCGACTGAGCTACCTCCTACCCAAATCCAGATGAGTCAGCCCTGTGGCGATTGCCCTCAAAACAACGTTCATTCTCGACATTGGTCCTTGGTCCTTGGATACTCCCTCGGTTTTTTGAACTTATGAAATGGTCACACGCATTGATACCGACGTTGAAAGAGACGCCTGCCGAGGCGGAAATCTTATCGCATAAACTGCTGCTGCGCGCGGGGTTGATCCGCAAGCTGGCGGGCGGGCTTTATACCTTTTTGCCGCTGGGGCTGCGCGTGCTGCGCAAGGTGGAAAACATCATACGCGAGGAGATGGATCGCGCTGGCGCGCTTGAGATTCTCATGCCCGCGCTGCAACCGCCGGAAATCTGGCAGCAAAGCGGACGGTACGAGACCGCGCGGGAAGTGCTCTACAAGGTGCGCGACCGCTCCAACAAAGAATGGGTGCTCGGGCCCACGCACGAGGAGGTCGTCACCACGCTGGCCGCCGGCGAGATCAATTCGTACCGCCAGTTGCCGCGCAACTTTTACCAGATCCAGGTGAAGTTCCGCGATGAAATCCGCCCCCGCTTTGGCCTGATGCGCGCGCGCGAGTTCATCATGAAGGATGCCTACAGCTTCGACACCACGGATGCCGCCGCCCAGGTGAGCTACCAGAAAATGTATGAGGCCTACACGCGCATCTTCGCGCGCTGCGGGTTGAAGAGCTTCCCGGTCGAGGCGGATACCGGCGTCATCGGCGGCAAGTTCTCGCACGAGTTCATGGTACCCGCCGAAACGGGCGAAAACGACGTGGTGTACTGCGAAACCGGCCAATACGCCGCCAATATCGAGAAGGCCGCCAGCAAAGGCCCGCACACGCCAACGCCCGCCGACAGCACCGGCGCGGCCCCGGAAAAATTCGCCACCCCGGGCGTGGTGACCATCGAGGCGCTGGCGCAAGCGCCATACAATGTGGTGGCCCATCAGCAGATCAAGACGCTGGTGTATCTCGTCGCCAGCAAGATCGTCATTGTGCTGATGCGCGGGGATGACCAGTTGAATGAAGCCAAGTTCATCGGGCTCACGGGCACCAATGAACTGCGGCCCGCCACTCCCGAGGAAATTTTTGCGGCGCTGGGCGCGCACCCGGGCAGCCTTGGCGCGGTCAAGGTCGCGAAATTCACGGTGTATGCGGATGAAGTGCTGCGCGGCGCGAAAGGCATGACCACCGGCGCGAACGAGGACGGCTTCCACCTGCGCCATGTGGAAATTGACCGGGATATCCAGGTAACCCAATGGGTGGACTTGCGCACCGTGCGGGTGGGCGAACTCTGCATGACCTCCGGGCAGCCCTTGAAGATCCGCCGCGCCATCGAGGTCGGGCATGTCTTCAAGCTTGGCACCAAATACAGCGAGAAACTCAACGCGATGTTCCTTGATGAAACCGGCAAACAACAGCCGTGCGTAATGGGGTGTTACGGCATTGGCGTCACCCGCACCTTGCAGGCGGTCATCGAGCAGTGCAACGACAAGGATGGCATCCTCTGGCCCATCTCCGTAGCTCCGTATGAAGTCCTGATCACCCCGCTGGGAGTTACCCCGGGCAGCGCACCCATGAAGGTGGCGGAAGAGCTTTACGAGGCGCTATCCGCCGCCGGCGTCGAAGTCATTCTGGATGACCGCGATGATCGTCCGGGGGTCAAGTTCAAGGACGCTGACCTCATCGGCATCCCCATCCGCATCGGCATCGGCGAGAAATCCCTGGCCAAGGGCGAAATCGAGATCAAACCACGCGGTGGCAGCCTGACGTTTGCGAAGACTGAGGAAGCTGCGGCGAAGATCCTTGAACTCGTCAAGACCCAGCGGGCGCAATACAAGCTGTAGCAGGCGCCGGACGGCCCATGAACCTGAAAAGGGGGCATGGTGAGCGTAACCGCAAACGTAGGTGACGAACAACGAGTCTCAAACGGGACGGCGCGGGAAAATTATCAACCAACCCCAAGCCGCCTCAGTTACCGTTTCTTTTCTCTTCCGTAATGTACACATCCTTGCCGCGCAATAGTTCGATGATCATTTCCGCGGTGCGGTGAATTGCACCGAGATTTGCATTCACCACCGTCAGCGCATTTTGCCCGGTAACTTCCCGTAATTGGGCATCCGAAAACAACAGATCCAGAGCGCTCTCCAACCCCGCCTTATCCTGCACCTGCAAGGCGCCTTTACCCGCCACCAGCGCGGCGGCAATGGGCTGGAAATTTTGCATATTGGGACCAAACACGACTGGTTTTCCCAGCGCAGCGGGTTCGAGCGGATTCTGCCCGCCTTCCGCCGAGAGACTCTTCCCGATAAAGGCCACATCGGCATACTCATAAAAGAACTTCAGTTCGCCGGTGGTGTTGACCACCAGGCAATCCACTGACCCGGGTTTGCGTTTGGTCTGCTCTGTCATCTCCTTGCGATAGACAATTCTTAGGCCTGCCTTGGCCACGTCGGCACCCGCTTCCCCAGCCCGTTCAGAGTGGCGCGGCACAATAATCAGGAACAGGTCAGGGTGTTTTTGGCGCAACCGCAGGAACACTTCAGCCAGGATGGCTTCCTCACCAGCGTGGGTGCTTCCGGCCACCAATATTTTGGCGGTTTTACTCACCCCCAACCGCTCCAGCAACTGAGTCACCACAAACAACGGATATTCACTTAACTTCGCTGCATCAAACTTCAGGTTGCCGACCACTCGCACTGCCTCCTTGGGACACCCTAATTCCATGAGCCGGGTCGCGTCCGCGTCATTCTGACAACCCACCCCGGCAAACCCGGCAAACAACGGGTGAAACAGGAAACTGAACAGGCGATAGCCGAGATAGGATCGTTGTGACAATCGCGCATTGACGAGAAAGACGGGCTTCCTTCGCGCTTGCGCCGCCCACAAGAAATTGGGCCAGATTTCCGCCTCCACCAAAACAACCGCCTCGGGGTGCAACACCCGGAAAGCACGCGCCACCCCCCAGGGAGTATCAATCGGGTAATACACCCGTAAGACATGGGTGGGCAGTTTTTTTTCCAATTCCGCCATGCCGGTCGAAGTGGTGGTCGAAACCACCAATTTCACATTCGGCAACCGCGGTTCGAGCGTCTTAATAAGCTGCGTGCAGATATTCACTTCGCCCACGCTCACCGCATGAAACCATAAGGTATGCCGGTTGGTAACGGCCATTTTCACCTCGCCGCCATACTGGCCAAACCGCTGCCGAAAACCACGCGTCCAGTTGCCGCGCCGCCACATTTTTAAAAAATAGTATGGCGCGCACAGCATGGCACCGAGCAGGAACAATATATTATATATGACTTTCACCGTTCACGTTATGAAGCATAAATCGAGCCACCTATTCAATAGAAAACTTGCCCCTTTTATACTTTTTTGGGAAACACTCTCCTACATTGTTCAATTTTTTCACAAACTCCTTGTCGTATTGTGTTGCCTTTTTCCCTGATTTACCGGACAACTGCGCACCGATTTTGAAACACATGAAAAAAGAAAATAAAACGCAAAGCAAAGTCACCGAAGCACAGTTGTTGGAGATCTTGCGACGGGTGCTGCCCAAAGCCACCGATGACCCCAAACTGGCTGGCAAGATTTACCAGGCGGTGGAAAATGAACTCATCATGAAGTCGCGCGGCGTCTCCTTTGAAAAGTTCTGCAAAGTGTGCGAACTGCCGGATTTGGAACCCAAGTCGGTCATGGAGGTCAAGCGCCAACTAACGGATGCTTTTGGAGAAAAGGCGGATATTGCCATCAAGCCCAACAAAAAGGAACAAACCCTGGCCGTGGAAGTCGCCACGCCGGACGGGGCGCAATACAACGATGTCATCAAGGTCAAACCCGTGGATGAGAACAGCGGCGAACAGGAAATTACCCTGAAATTTGCGCCGTTCCCGGTCAGCCTGCCTGGCGATAAAGAACTGGTGTGGGCTCTGGCCAAACGGGAAAACATGACGCCGGCGGAAGCCGCCGTGGCACTTACGAAGGCCGAAGAGGATTTCTGGGCCTCCAAAACGGGCCAGAAGCTGATCCGGGACCGGGTGGAGCGTTGCTTCCCGGAATTCATCACCCGGGCCCCTGCCGGGCTGCTCAGTGAAGCGGGGTTGAAACGCCATTACAAAATGCCCGAGCCGGTCAAGGTGCTTCACCCGCTGCCGACGAAGTGATCCGCGTATTTCGGCTTTGCCACTACGGTTGGCGGAGTGATAGGCTATGCCCATGGATTATCATGGCATAGCCGTTTTCATGCTCTTACTGGAGCTGATTGCGCGTGGTGCGGAGGGGCTTCCCGGTTTGGCAGAAAAGTATCCCAACGACACCGGCATCAGCCGCGATCCCGAGGTGCTTTTTGCCGATAGCTTTGAAACCGGGGATTTGAAACGCTGGGACGATCTGAAAGGCAAGCCCTTGGTTACTACCGAGGCTCCCAACTCCGGTCGGTATTGCGTGCAGATGGAGATGATTCGCGGCCAGAACACCGGACAGGATGCCAAAAAATGGTTCATGCCCGGCGCGGATACGGTCTATGCCCGGTTCTACGTCAAGTTCTCCGCCAATTACCAGTACAGCCATCATTTTGTGTGGCTGTCAGCCAACGAGCGCCGCAACAAATGGTCTTCCTTTGGCAAGGCCGGCCTCAAACCCGATGGCACCTGGTTCTGCACTGGCATGGAGCCGTGGTTTGCCTGGGGCAAGAACCCGCCGCCGGGTGAAGTGTGCTTCTACAGCTACTTCCTTGATATGGAGATGGACCGTAAGATGAACAAGTACTGGGGAAATTCTTTCTTCCCGCCCGGTCCGGGCAAAGGCCGGGCGGCCGGTCCAGACCGTGTGGTGCCACCTTTGAACCAATGGCAATGCTGGGAATTCATGATCGAGGCCAACTCCGGCCCGCGGACGGCGGACGGCAAACAGGCGATGTGGGTGGATGGCCGGTTGGTGGGCGAATTCACCGGCATCCGCTGGCGCTTGGGGCCTGATCTCAAAATCAATTGCTTCTGGCTGGAACATTACGGCTACGATGAAGGCGACCCCACCCGCGCGTATTGGAAAGACCGACAATCCGTCTGGTTTGATGACGTAGTGATTGCCACCCGCTACATTGGCCCCATGCAGCGCAGTAAAAAGGCATCACCGGGTCAATGACAACGTTGCGTTAGGGATAAATTACGTTTGATTTTTCCACGCATTATGGCATACCTGCGGCAGCAGTTCGGGCCGTTATGACATCAACTGGAATGAGTTTGCAGGAGCTTGAAATTATGAGCCAACCATCGCGAGGACCGAAGACCGTACGCGGCGTTCCCAAGAACGTCACCGTCATCAATCACCCGATGATCCAGCACAACCTGACCTTGTTGCGGGACACGCGCACCAATCCCCAGGAATTCCGCCGTTTGCTTGGCGAAATCGCGTCGCTCATGGTCTATGAGGCCACCCGCACTTGGGAGAGCGTCGCCACTTCGGTGACAACTCCACTTGCCCCGGCGAAGGGATCGAGCCTGAAACGGGAAGTGGTCTTGGTACCGGTGTTGCGTGCCGGTTTGGGTATGCTGGATGCCATCCTGCAATTGATCCCGCACGCCCGCGTCGGCTTTATCGGGCTGAAGCGCAACGAGGAAACCCTCGAAGCCATGTCGTACCTGAAAAGTCTCCCTGGTGATTTGAGTGCGGCGGAGATATTGCTGATTGATCCCATGCTGGCCACAGGCGGCAGCACCGAGGCGGCGCTGGACTTGCTCATCGAACGGGGTGCGCAACGGGTGCGGTTGGTCAATTTGGTGGCGGCTCCGGAAGGCATCCAGCGCGTCCATGCCCGGTATCCAAAAGTGCCGATATTCACCGCCGCCATTGACGAACGGCTGAATGACAAAGGTTATATTTTACCTGGCTTGGGGGATGCGGGCGACCGGTTGTTCGGCGTGTAACGCGCGCAAAACGGCTAAACGGCAGGAGCCTGAGTGGGAGCCACCGCAGCCGGTTTTTCGTGGAGTGCGTAGAGCGCGTAGAGTTCCTCCAAGGATTTGGCCAGCAGCCCCATGTCCACCCATTCCGCCGTCAATTCGAGCGCGCCCTCATCATCATAGGAAATCTGATAATCGCGAATGTGGCGCAGGTCGTTCGGATAGGTCATTTTGCGCAGCTCCAGCAAATCATCCACGTGGGCGGAATTGACCGGATCCTGGTTCAAATTCAGGTCCTCCCGCAATCGCCATAATTCCTGCCCCTGCTCAGCGGGCGAGAGCAATGCCAAGTTCCAAATCCGAACGTTCAGGGCGATGGCGTTTTCCAGGATACGAGGCGGGGCATCCACGCCCACCACCGCCACGGTAAACTCCATCAGCACATCCGAAATTCTACGCGCATTGCGCGATCCAGGGTTGTTTTTGTGCTTCTTCGACATGGCGGCAAACTAGCAATCACCGTGTTCAAATGCCAGCAAATAGATGGCGATAACAAGATCACAAGAAAAGAAAGGCATGAGGGCACAAAAAACACCCGCTGGGAAATTACCAGCAGGTGCTGTAAAACCACGATCCAAGCGCCGCGCTACGCTTTGGGAGCGGCGGCAACGGGTTTCTTGGCGCCAGTTTTCTTGGCGACTTTAATGCGCCGAATCCTGGCCTGACGACGTTGGCGTTTCTCAACTTTATTATATTGTCTGCCCATAATGCTTTACTTTATCTCGGTTATCGAGTTTGTTTACGCCGCTATGTTAAACCGACGTTGGTTATTGTTCAACATCTTTCTGCTGGCGGTGCTGGTCACGGCATCCGGCTGCAATCTTTTCCGCAGCGAGGAGTCCAAACAGAAGAATCCGCGGACTGGCGGCGGAAAAGTCGCCAGCACGCTACGGCTGCATTATGTGATCAACCCGGATGGCACCGATCGCTGCCTCCAAGTGCCAATTGGGCGGACGCCGCCGATGGTGGTCACCGTGGACCGCACCCCGTTCTTGCATGAGGGATACGTCGCCAAGGCGGAACTGCTGAACACCATGGGTACCTATGAAATCAAGGTGCAATTCGATCACTTTGGCGGCCTGACCCTGGAAAATGTATCCGTCAGCCAAAAAGGCCATAATATTGCCATCTACAGCGATTTTGGCGATTCCCGCTGGATCGCCGCTCCCTTGCTGAGCCATCGCATTTCCGACGGCGCGCTCATCTTCACCCCAGACGCCTCCCGCCAGGAAGCCGAGCGCATCGTGAAAGGCTTGAACAATGTCGCGGGCATCACGATGAAAAAGAAACTCGAGGATGGGACCGAGGAAGCGCCTAAAAAGAAGTAACTTTTCCCGGATACCGCCTTGCTCGGGCTCGTAAAATCCTCGTTTGCACCGTCAGTCAACCGCTGGCTACACGTTAAAGTGAGGCCGGGCGTCAGTCTGGCGCTGCTTCTGACCGGGTGTTTTTCCACTCAGCTCCTCCCGGGGCAAACCCTGAATTTGCCTACCGCCAATCACGCTCTGTTTGAAAAAAACGGGATGGAACGTTTCTTTACGCCGACGGCAGGTCGTACTTGGGAGAGCGGCACGTTCGGCTGCGTGCGCGGCGAAGGCTGGCAGTTACATGAAGGCATCGACATTCTTTGCACCCAGCGGGACAAACACGGCGAACCCACCGATCCGATCCTGGCGACGGCGGATGGCACCGTCTCCTACTTCAACCCGCACGCGGCACTCTCGAATTACGGCAAATACATCGTGCTGCAACACACCGTGGACGGACTGGAGGTATTCTCCCTGTACGCCCACTTGAGCGAGATAAACGCCGCGCTCAAGACCGGCCAGCGAATCCGGGCGGGCGAGGTCATTGGCATCATGGGGCGGACTTCCAACACCCGCGAACGCATCACCACCGATCGCGCGCACCTGCACTTCGAGCTGAATCTATTTCTCAATGAGCATTTTTCGGACTGGTACAAAAAGAACCTGCCCGGCGAGCGCAATGACCACGGGATATGGAACGGTCAGAACATGGCCGGCATGGACCTGCGGCTGATTCTGCTGCAACAAGCGCGCTTAGGCACCAACTTCAACTTGCTCCACTTCGTGCGCAACCAGACGGAATTGTGCCGGGTATTGGTGCGGAAAACCAATTTTTCTTTCCTGCAACGTTACCAGCCGCTCGTCTGGCAAAACCCGGTCGCGAGCCGCGATGGCATTGTCGCCTACGAGGTCAGCTTGGATTACAGCGGCCTGCCGTTCAAACTCGTCCCCCGGGCGGAGAGCGAATTGCAAGCGATCAAGGGACACGCCAAATTTACCCTGTTATCCGTGAACGAAAAAGAGGAAAGAAACTGCCCGTGCCGCAAACTCGTGACGCAAAAAACCGGCCACTGGGCGCTGGGCCAGCACGGGATTCAATTATTGGAGCTGCTGACTTGGTAGGCGCGCCAGCACCGCAATATTCCCGCCTCACCCCCGCAGACGCGGTGCAAACCGAATGGCTCTCCGATTTTGCCAAGCTCAATGCCCACGAGATAGTTACCCATAACCGGGTGCGGTCCCGAATAAAGGGGCCGCTTTCTTTGTGGGTGGCCTGATCCCGTTCGTTATAGCTTAATTTTGGCGGCGGCTTGCGCGACGTCTTTATCCCCGCGACCACTCAGATTAATGATCACCAGTTGCTCGCGTTTCATGGCGGGCACGCGCTGAATGGCGGCGGCCACGGCATGGGCGCTTTCCAGCGCCGGGATGATGCCTTCCAGGCGGGCCAGTTTAATGAAGGCGGCCAGGGCTTGGTCATCCGTGGCGTAGCTGTACTCAACGCGCTTCTGATCATGCAGCCAGGCATGTTCGGGACCCACCGCCGCGTAGTCGAGCCCAGCGGAGACGCTGTGAGTGGATTGAATCTGGCCGAATTCATCTTGCAAAATAAAGGAGCGCGTGCCCTGCAACACGCCCAGAGAACCACCTTGAAATCGGGCAGCGTGTTTTTCCGGCAGAATGCCTTCGCCGCCAGCCTCAACGCCCAGCATTTTGACACTGGGATCTTGCAGAAACGGATAGAACAGACCAATGGCGTTGGAACCGCCGCCGACGCAAGCGATCAGCAAATCCGGGAGGCGTTTCTCTTTTTCGAGGATTTGCCGCCGGGCTTCGTCGCCGATGATGCGTTGGAAATTGCGCACCATCATCGGATAGGGATGTGCACCGTAGGCGGTGCCCAGGATGTAATGGGTGGTGCGCACGTTGGTCACCCAATCGCGCATTGCTTCGCTCACGGCTTCCTTCAGGGTGCGCTGGCCGGTCTTTACGGAGACCACCTCGGCACCCAGCATCCGCATGCGGTACACGTTCAGGGCCTGCCGTTCGCAATCCACTTCGCCCATATAAATGACGCATTTCAGGCCGAACATGGCGGCCACGGTGGCGCTGGCCACGCCGTGCTGGCCGGCCCCAGTTTCGGCAATAATCCGGGTCTTGCCCATGCGCCGGGCCAGGAGAATTTGCCCCATGGCGTTGTTGATTTTGTGCGCGCCGGTGTGCAGTAAGTCCTCGCGCTTGAGATAAATCTTCGCGCCACCCAGTTCGTGGGAGAGACGTTCGGCATGATAGAGCGGGGTGGGACGCCCGCAGAATTCCCGGAGGTAATACTGGAGTTCGCCCTGAAACTCAGGGTCATGCTGGGCGCGCGCATAATGCACTTCCAACTCCTGCAATGGCTGCATGAGGGTCTCGGGCACATAGCGTCCGCCAAAAGGTCCAAAATGGCCGCCGGCGTCCGGCAGGTTCTCGGTCGCAACACTGTTCATGGAGGGAATTTCAACCAAAACCCGGCCAGCGCCAAGCGAAAACCGAAAGAATACCGAGTTCCGAATTCCGAAGCCGGAATCCGATGCCTGGCGCGAGGTTTGTGGCCGGTTCGCTTTTCACGTTGAAACGTGACGTTTTTCCAGCCCAGCGATGGCCAGAGGCGTCGGTGGCTCCCCTCATGGATGTGGCGTGTTTTCGGAATTCGGATTTCTTTCGGATTTCGGACTTCGGGATTCCATTGAGTATTCCACCGAAAACAGTAGGGAACCGAAAAATGACGGGCCGGTACGTTCAGAACAATCGCGTGCCACCGGCGTCGCAGTGCATCCGGATACACCTCCCCAAATTCCCAATCGAGCCCGTCGTTGACTTGAACCACCCGCTGGTGGGCGGAATCGCGGGGGGGAGAGCGAGCCTGTATTTTCAGCGTTCCGGGGCGTGCTGCGAGGCTGTGTGCAAATCATCAGGTAAGCTTCTCTTATTCATTAACGCAGTTGGTTTACTAAAATTTTCGCATTATTTTATGAGAAATATTTGACACGTCCCCGGCGGATGGTAGCTTAAACCCGCTCCCCGTGGAGCGGCTGTGAATGCCGAGGCGAAGACGCCGGCAGGTGCGGCTTGATTACCGATACGGTTGGAATATTGAGTAAGCATAAATACGATGAGCACGACCCAGACGACTGCGGCCAGCAAAATAACGAAGATTGACGAAGCCGTGATTCGCATCGCCGGCGATTCACAAGACGGCATTCAGGTCATTGGCGGTTTTCTGGCTCGCTTGGCGGGGCGCAGC
This sequence comes from Verrucomicrobiota bacterium, assembly GCA_037139415.1. Lineage (NCBI taxonomy): Bacteria > Pseudomonadati > Verrucomicrobiota > Verrucomicrobiota bacterium. The sequence continues at coordinate 10,577 of JBAXGN010000146.1, forward strand.
GAGCAGGAGGTAATGACTTTCAACACCATTCCGTCCACGATTTCCGGCGGCCCCTCCATTTATCAAGTGCGCATTGGTGCTGGCGAGGTGCCCAGCCCGGGCGACGAGGCGGATCTGCTCCTGGCTTTTTACCAACACTCGTATGACGGCCACATTAACTTTCTGAAGAAGGGTGGCATTGTCCTGTATGATACCGATCATGTGACCCCCAAACCGGAATGGCAGACCGAATACCACCACGTGGGCGTGGCCATCTCCACGCTGACGGTTGAGGCGATTGGCGGCACCACCCGGGATAAGGGCAAAAACATCTTCGCCTTGGGTCTGCTCGCCAAAATCTACGACCTGAATCTCGTCCGGCTGATGGAATTGATCAGCGAGCGCTTCGGCGGGCGTGATCCCAAAGCCGTAACCTCCGCCATCACCGCTTTCCGGGCTGGCCATGGCTACGCACCCAGTGGCCTGGTGGAAACTTTCAAATTTGCCGACAGTGTCAAAAAGAAACGCCGCCAGGTGGTCATGAACGGCAATGAAGCGATCGGCTACGGTTTGATCGCTGCCGGCGTGCGCTTCGGTGCCGCGTATCCCATCACCCCGTGGTCGGACATCATGGAGTTGCTGCGGCGCGAGCTACCCAAATACAATGGGTCCTTCATTCAGTGTGAGGATGAAATTGCCGCCATGTGCATGGCCTTGGGTGGCAGTTATGGCGGGCGCGTGGCGGTGACCGGCACCAGCGGTCCCGGGTTATCCCTGAAAACGGAAGCGCTGGGTTGGGCGGTGATGGCGGAAATGCCCATTGTCATTATTGATGTACAGCGGGGAGGTCCTTCGACCGGGCTGCCCACCCAGACGGAACAATCGGATTTGAATATCGCCTGTTTTGGGTCGCACGGGGACGCGCCGCGCGTGGTCATTGCGCCCACCAATGTGAAGGACTGTTTCTATACCGCGATGGAAGCAGTAAACATCGCCCGCCAATACAGTGTGCCGGTGATTGTGTTGACTGACCAGGCGATTGGCGCGCGGATCGAAGCATTTGAGGAGCCTGAGTTGGAGCACGTCTGCCAAGAGTTGCCGATTGATCTTTCACCCCGCCCGGGGCATAAGCCATACGATTTGACCGCGCCCAACGGCATCACCCACCATGTGGCTCCGGGAACGGCGCTGCTGGACGGAAAGTATCCGGTGATACCGGGCTTGGAACACGATGAAATGGGGCATCCTAGCGCGGCACCCAAGTACCATATCCAGATGACCGCCAAACGGCGTCGGAAATTGCAGGTATTGGCGGAAACTTTACCGGTGCCGACTGTCTACGGTGCCAAGAAGGGCGAGGTTCTACTCATTGGTTGGGGTTCCACCCAGGGGCCGATCCGGGAAGCCGTGGATTGCCTGCAGGAAGAGGGGATCAAAGTGGGCAGCCTGCATTTCCGTCACATTTTCCCGTTGCCGAATGGACTGGAGCCCATCCTCAAGGGATTCAAACAGATTCTCGTGGTTGAGTTAAACGATGAAGGCTTTTACGGGTACGGCCAGTTGGGTGGTCTGCTGCGCGCCCGCTATTGCAAGGACAACATCAAGGGAATGAATAAAACCGACGGTCTGACCTTTAAGGTCAAGGAGATACGGGATCGCGTCAAAGCCGCCCTGAGCGCCAACAACTCCGACGTCGCTGAAACCAAGTAACCATTTATCTAATTCAAGTTATGAGTGCAACTGTTGAGAATACCATCGCTTCCATACCGGCCCCGGTCAACCCGGCCGCCGTGCGCAAACCGGCGACCAAGAAGGAGCTGGCCGCCGATCATCCCACTTGGTGCCCTGGCTGCGGTGATTTCACCCTGCTGGCCTTGTATTTCAAGTTGATTGAAAAGCGCGGGTTGTGGCAGGAAAAGGTGACTACGATATCCGGCATCGGTTGTTCCAGCCGCATTCCGTATTTCGTGCAGTCGCATGGCGTGCATTTCATTCATGGTCGTCCCCTGCCACTGGCCAGCGGCGTATCCTTAAGCCGACCCGATTTACATGTGTTTGTGTTCTGCGGCGACGGCGACGCGTTATCCATCGGCGGCAACCACTTTTTGCATACGGCGCGCAAAAATGTGAAAATGACGTTGGTGGTGATGGACAACCAGGTTTATGGTTTGACCAAGAAACAGACCTCGCCCACTTCACCCTTGGGCTTTAAAAGTAAAACCGATACATGGGGCGCGGTGGATCACCCGATTAATCCCGTCAAAGCCGCGCTGGCTGCCGGGGCGACGTTCATTGCCCGCACCAACAGCGCCAATCCGATGCACATCCTGCAAATGATGGATGCCGCCATGGATCATAACGGATTCAGTTTCATCCATTGCATGAGCGAATGTGTGGAGTTTTATGAAGGCTCGCTGGACGTCGCGAATCCGCGTAAAGGCGGCAATTTTAACGCAATTCCTGCCGAACACGACGTCACGGATGAAGTGGCCGCCTACAAGCTGGCGAACGCGAAATTCCCCGGCTACTTCGGTATTTTCCACAAAGTCAACCGCCCCTCCAAGAACGAGAGCGAAGCGAAAATCAATGCCACCTGCAGTCAGCCGTATCAGGGAATGCAGCCTTGGCAGATTCTCCAGAAGACCTTTGATAGAATGCGGTAAATCGAGGCTGCGCGATCCCGGAAAAAGCTCCTCCTTCGCGAAGGAGGAGCTCGGGCGAAGCCCCGCTTACTCCATCCGCGGTGAGTGCAGCTAAATCGGTGCAAACCACGCTCCTTGCGCCGGTCGCGGGTGAAACCGCCGAACCCGCGCGTTACGCAACGAATAAGATTGACGCGACAAAGCTGCGCCGCTGGTAAATTGCGGCTGTCCGCAAATCCTCATCTGCCTTTTCAACCCAGTCATTTCCGTCCATCGTTATTAGCGTGAGTTTAACGTTGAAAAATGAATGGGAACCTTCTTCAATGAGGTCGGCGACGCGCTCATGAGTTACTTGGATTTATTGCTGAATGTGGTTGGCTTGTTGATCTTGATCAACTGGCGGTCACTGAGTTTTGTCCGCCTACCCGGGGCGCTCTCCCTGGCGTCCGCCGTGAAGCCCGCGGAAAAAAAACGTCAGGGTCCATGGCCGTTGCTGTCGATCTTGCCCGCGTTGCTGGTCCTGCGCGGGGTGTTTTACTGGCAGTTTGGACCGTCCCTAAATTGGACACCGCAACTCAATTTCGGGGTGCTGATCATCTCGTTCCACTGCGAATCGTTCTGGCGCATGATGCTATTTTCCTTACTGAGCTTTGGCCTCGCGCTGGCCGTATTTCAATTTTGGCTGCTGCTGCTGGCGTTCCTCAACCGTAATCCCCACGAGCAGGACCCGCATCATCGGCTGGTGTTGCTGCACCTGGGCTGGCTGGGCCGCTTGCCGGGGCTGGCCCAGTTCGTCTCCCCCATGCTGGTGACGACTCTGGCGTGGCCGCTGTTTTATTGGATGTTTACCCGGCTCGGTTTGATGCCGCCAGCCCATGGAGCATGGCACGTGCTCCAGCAGGCAATGGTCGTAGGCATCGCGGCCTGCCTGGCTTGGAAGTACTTTGTGGCGGGACTGCTGCTGCTGTATTTCTTGAACAGCTATATTTATTTCGGCCCGGCGCCATTCTGGAATTTCATCGCGCTGACCGGGCACAATCTGCTAACCCCCTTGCGCTGGCTGCGGCTGGGCCGGGTGGATTTGGCGCCGGTGGCCGGCATGGTGATCGTCATTGGGCTGGGAGAATGGCTGGGACGCGAAATGCCCAAACTCTATCAACGGTTGCCGTTTTGAAAAATCTGCTGCTGGCTGCCCAGGCACACGCCGCGTCATTGTGCCGCAGGTTTCCAAACCTGCTGTGTCGCCGACTTCCTAGTCGGCTTACCTTCGATTCCTTAACCACTCGCTGATTGGTAATGGCGCAATTGCCTAGTGAAAATGGTGTAAATAAACGTGCAATAATGGCGTCATTTTCCCTGCGCGATCGAATCCGGGGCCGGTGGCGGCAATGGCGGTTCCTGGTTTACGGACTGGGATGGCGGAGGCGGCTCGCAAATATGCAGCAGGCTTTTGAGTCGGGCGCGATAGAATGCATTGCCAAAAGACAGCGCCAGAAATGGCAGGAGCAGACCGAATCCAATACCAGTCATCGCCAGCGCCGAGAGGAGGATTTCGGGAAAGACCGATTGGTTATTGGCAAACAGGCTGATAAACAGGCCAAAGCCACCCGCCAGAACCCCAAAAGGAATGGCCAGCCAAATCACCAACCCGAGGGCCAACCGCAGCGGCCGATAACGGTGACGACCAAAGAACCCCGCCAGGCACATCGCCAGCGACAACAGGGCGACCAGGACCAGCAGAAACACAACCATGCCAATGCCAGCAGTCCAGTCGGCATCAGCCCCGTACAGCACAACGAACACCAGGGTGCTCCCAAAACCCATGGCCAGCAGGGTCAGCAGTGAGGTGAATATCCGGTGATTTTTTGCCAGGGAGGGTGCCAGCAACCAGACGGCGGCGAGCGCAAAAGCCACACTGGTCAGCATCTCAAAGAAGGGCTCCAACTGATCCGCGTTGTTTTGAAAGGCCGTCTGCAACCCAAACGCGATACCCGTCAGGCAGAACAACGGCAGCCAGATCCACCAGGCCGAGGCGTTGCGATTGCACGGCAGCAGCAGCAACAAGAGAATGGCGAACCAAGGCAGCAACCGCGGCAGCGAGCCTGCCGGGGTACATGAATAAATTACAGGTACTCCAGACTTGTCACCCAATCCGCCCAGATCTGCGGTGGCCACAATGCTCAATACTCCGACCACGGTGGTTGGTACTCGCCATGAGTACGCGCAGTTGCCACCTCAGCCATACTGAAATTTACCCGAGGCAATCTGCTTCCCACCTTGCGAGATGGTCACCTGCGGTGGTTCAGATTGATTGACTCCCAAACGGCGATACGCATGACCATCCGCACCCAAGAGCTGGTAATTGAAAGAAAGCATGGCGGAGCCACGCCGCTGAACCGTGACCGAATTGGTCAGGGGACCGCCCACAACCAAATTCGCGGTTTTTTGCGCGTTTACCGTGACACTCATCGTTGAGCGATCCGCGTCGCGACTGGCCTCCGACGCCCCTTGCTTAAGGTGGACACTGATCTGGGAATAAGTGCCGGCGGGAATGCTGAGTGTCGCGGCCGGCGCATCCACGATCGCCTTGAAGTGGCTGCCCTGATCCAGCATCAGTCGCTGAATATACTTGCCGCTCAGCTTGAGTTCGCCCAGCGCGACCGTTTGCGGCGCAAAGGTGATTTGGTAGTGCGGTGCCCTGCCCTGCTCAACCCAAGCCATCTCCAATTGATACGCCTGCTTTTGGAAAAACAGTTGCCTGGAAAAATTAAATATCTGCAACGTCCCATCGTGCGTGGAGAACGTTTTTTCCCGCACCAACCAGGGCCGCAGCAACATCACCCCATTGGTGCCGCCGATTGGCCCGTTCAAACTGGGCAGCCAGCCCACCTGCCAGGCTTGCCCCTGCAAATCTACTTTCCCCTGCCAGAAGGACCGCACGCGGGCGGAGGCGTTCACATTGCGACTCCAACGATACAGATTCAAATCCATCAGGATTGTCTGCGTGCCGGCGGGAGTAGAGACGCTAATCCTGACATGGTCGAAATTTTGCGAACAATAGCCGTCGAAACTCTGATCTACCCTGGACACCGGGCATGAAAACACCCCGGCTGGATCATCGGTGAGGTTCCCGTTGCGATTCAGGTCCAGATAAAGTTTCCCTTGGGTGTAATCCCAGACAAACGGCACCGCGTTTTTGGAATCATTGCCAAACTTCAAGGTGCCGCGTTCGAGTTTGCGCTGGCCGAACTCCGGCTCTTTTGGGAACGCGCCGGATTTTGCCTCTAGTTGAAGCGCGACATTTTGCACTTGGTTGGAAGACTCGACATACTCCAGGAAAACCGTCTGGGAAGTTTCTGCGGCCCGCAACCACAGGGGCTGAAGGCAGATAGCCCAGCACAGGCCCCACACCCACCAGGACCTAACCGCCACTCGTGCTCGATAAAGCGCAGACTTCATACCGGACATTGTTACGTCTAGGTGTCAGTGTATGGGCAATAATGTGAACAATCAATGGAAAATTAACAATAAATACGCTGGGAGGGACGCTTACATTAAAGAATGTAGCAGTCACACGAAAAAATGTAACGCTTGCATCAAAACTTGCAGCGTTAGCAGAAATGTCTTGTCATTCGCCGCCTTTTAATCCGAAATTGGGGCGTTATGAACGGGATGCTGATAATGATTAGTGAGTATTGGAGGCGCGTTGCAGTGTGAAGTTCCTTCAGTATTTCGTTTTTTTATTCTCAACAAACACACCATGGTTTGAGGGGGGGAGAATGCGGGTGAAAAATATTCCCCGTTTTTACTTGCGGTGTGTTCCGGTTTATGTAAGGCTCTCGTCAGGTGAGTAGGTTTTCGGTTGTTGCATTGATTACAATTATGAAAAATAGCACTAAGAAAATTTTGCAGATTTGTTCCATCCTAACGGTGGTAACTGTGGGCGCGGTTTTTTCCGCCAAATATAATTACGCAAAGCATCCCGCCACCCCTCTCGCGACGTTGGGCCAAACCTCAGTCGTGGAACTGCCGGATGTCGCTGCCCGGCTGGTGCTGAATGCCTCGGCGGAAAATCGTGCAACGGTTGCCAGAGAAGTGCTGCAAGCCACTGCGTCCCTATCCAAGCCGGGCGTGCTGCCATTCGTGGTCAGTGCCATCTGTCGTTCGGTGCCTGAGGTAGCCGCAGTCGTCGCCACCTCCGCCGTTCAACTCCAATCCTCGGAAGCTGCCGCCTGCATCCGGGCCGCCGTATCGAGTGCTCCTGACCGGGCGAATCAAATTGTATTTGCGCTTTGTCAGCAATACCCGGGCAGCTATAACTTCATTGCAACCATCGCTGCGGAACAAGCCGGCTCCCAGGCACGGAGTATTCTCGATGCCGTCGCGGCGGCGATTCCCGAATTCCAACCGTACCTTCAGCAAGCCCTTGCCCTCAATGGGGACGAACCGTTAAACGTATCCACCACCTTGGCACAGATCAGCCAAATGGCTGTGGTGGCGGCACGCGAGCAATCCCAAGTCAGTCAACGCAAGGCCGTGGAAACCGTGATTGCCAGTCAAGATAATACGTCGTCCTACGCGCCGTCTGCGACCGCCGTCAAGCCAACCGTTGTTCGTGCTACCTTGGCCGCTGCTACGGTGCCGAACTTTGAGGCTCAGGCTCGCGCCCGTATCGCGCAAGCCGAACAAATCGTCGCTGCGCCTCTCGCCTCAACCTCAGTCGGTCCGTCACCATATACCCTAAATGCCACACCCGTTGGGCAACGATATTTGGCACCCCGAGTAGCCCCTCCGTACACCCCGGTTATTCCGACTAATGTCATCTCCGGTACCAACACCAAACCTGTCAATCCCGGCGGCGTTGATTATTCAGCACCTTAAGCTGATCGAATTTCAACTTTAACTGTCTAATTCCTGCACCAGCGCAGTGATTGGAAGAGGCGGGGCCGCGAAGCATTAGTAACCAACATGCGCAAGAAATGTACCTTATTTCAACGAGTTTTCAAGAGGACTGTTCCTGCGCATGGGATAATGGGAGCAGATTCACTTGAGTCGTTGACCAAGGTGCGCAACGTTGGCAGAGTAGCAGTGAAGCAAAGGGAGTCCAAATTATCGGGATGTGATGGCAAGTGATGGTGAGCAAGAAGTTGGCAATTGGGATGAGGAATCAAGGCGGTGCCACCGCTGCCAGGAGGTTCAGTTTATTCCAATTTTCTAACTTCTAAGCTGGATTTTACCGCCGGGATCATATATAGCTGGGTTTCGGTTATTAGAACGGGAAATAATAGCAGTCGAGTTTGGGTCCGATCTCCAAATCGAATCCAAGGGCGGATGCTTGCTTGAATTGTCCCATGACTGAACCATGGATAAGTCTAAGATCATCTATTTCTTGGAGCGGATGGACACTGAGTTAGCCGATGAAACAGACCTTTACATCTATGGCAGCGCAGCGTTGATGTTGTTGGACGAGCCGGGGCGGACCAGTCTGGACATTGATGTCGCTGGCGCTTACTCCCATGCCAACGAAGCTGACTTGCGATCTGTGGCGGAAAAAATCGGTTTACCCATTAATCCCGAGTCGCGCGATTCGCGCGAGCATATCGAGTGGGTAGGCCCCTTGCGGTTATGCCTGCCACCACCGGATGCGACGGGGGGAATGGTTTTGTGGCGGGGGAAAAAATGACCATCCGAACCGGGAGCGTGCCAGAGTTAATAGCCAGCAAGTTAATTCGTTATGACGAGACGGATCGGGCTGACATTCAATTCCTGTTTGGCCAGGGCCAATTTGAATGGGCGTCGGTGCGCGACACAGCGGATCGTTTGCCTGGCCCGTTCCGCACGAACGCCTTGGTCCAGGAGAATCTCAGGAACCTGAAGACCGATCTTCGGCTATGGAAGGGATTGTCGGCATGACCTCGCGCGAAAAATTGGTGTTGGGATACGAGATTGCCTTCTTCCCGCCACGCTTGAACCAACTATGGGGCGGGTGGCGCCATGGCACCATGGCGGTTGCCCCGGACGTGGGTGAGGCCTTGGACATCGCCCAAGCACTTCATCTGGCGTTACCGGAGGCGGGTTACAGTTCACAACGAGCCTTGAAACGTCTGGCGATGTACCAAGCGGATGCGCGGGCCTTCGGAATGCCACGTTTTATCCGGGCGGTGCGGCAGCATCTTGGACGCCCGCCGATTACCGACCGAGAAGTGCCACCACACTATGTGCGCGACATCGCGCTACCCGCATTCACACGCCCGCCTGCCGCCTGAAATATTCCGAACCGCGAACTGTTTTCGTTTTCAGGTTTCATGTGTTCCTGTTTTTTGCCAGTTCATTTTTCTGCATGGTCGGGTTCCCAATTTTTTTGCCAGTAAATATTTTTGCCATGTCCGGCTTCCCATTTTTATGCCGGTTCATCTTTCTGCATAATCGGGTTCCCAATTTCAAGTTTCAGGTTTCAAGTTTCAGCCTTGTTCTTAATCCGTGTCTATCAGTGTTAACCAGTGGTAAACAATTATGATTATCTCCATTATTGGTTTGGGTTACGTGGGGCTTCCACTCTCCCTGCAATTCGCCCGGTCCGGCGTCGAAGTCTTGGGATTGGATATTGATCCCGCCAAAATTGAACAACTCAATCGCGGCCAATCATACATCAAACACATCGCCCCGAAGGCCATCCAGGACCAGGTCGAGGCCGGACGCTTCAGCGCCACCACCGAATTCGCCCGCCTTTGCGAGGTCGAAGCCATCATCATCTGCGTCCCCACCCCGCTGAATAAAAACCGCGAACCTGATATCTCCTACATCCTGGAAACCGGTCGTGCCATCGCCCCATTCTTGGGCCAAAAACCCGTTGCTGATCAATCATCCGCAATCCAAAAGACCAACATAGTGGTTCGTACTCCCCAATCTTCAATCCGCAATCCGCAATCCGCAATCCGCAATCGAAAAAAATTGGTTATCTTGGAGTCCACTACCTATCCCGGCACCACCGATGAGGATTTGCGCGCTGTTCTCGAACAAGGCTCCGGCCTGAAGGCAGGGGTGGATTTCCACCTCGCCTTCTCCCCGGAACGCGAAGACCCCGGCAACCCGGCCAGCCAGGTTTCCGAGATTCCCAAGGTCGTCGGTGGTCTCACCCCCGCCTGTCGTGATCGTGCGGTGGCGCTTTATGGTCGTGCCATCAAGACCATTGTCCCGGTCTCCTCCTGCCGCGCCGCTGAGGCGACCAAACTCCTGGAAAACATCTTTCGCGGCGTCAACATTGCCCTCGTCAACGAACTCAAGGTGGTCTATTCCGCCATGGGCATTGACGTCTGGGAAGTTATCAACGCCGCCAAAACCAAGCCCTTCGGCTTCATGCCCTTCTACCCCGGCCCCGGCCTGGGCGGACACTGCATTCCCATTGATCCCTTTTACCTCACTTGGAAAGCCCGCGAATTCGGCCAGAACACCCGCTTCATCGAGCTGGCCGGCGAAGTCAACACCGCCATGCCGGAATACGTGGTTCAGCGCCTCGCTGAGGCACTGAACTCCCGGCGCAAACCTGTGAATGGCTCGAAAATTCTGGTCATCGGCCTTGCCTACAAAGCCAACGTGGACGACGACCGCGAATCTCCCAGCTACATCCTGCTCGATAAACTCAAGGCCCGCGGCGCCCGGGTCGCCTACTACGACCCCTATGTCCCCGTCATCCGCCCCAGCCGCGAACACTCCCATTGGGCGGGGACAAAATCCATCAAATGGAATCAAAAAACGATCTCCGCCTTCGACGTGGTCCTCATCGCCACCAAGCACGACGCGGTGAACTACCAGCAGCTTGCCGCCTGGAGTCCCCTGATTGTGGACACCCGCAACGCCATGGCCGCCATAAAAACCAAGCGTGACCAAATCTGGAAAGCGTAATGCTATTCAGCTTTCGAGCTTCATCCGTATTTTGATGTTTTGAATTGGTATTCAAGTTTCAGGTTTCAAGTTTCAGGTTTCAGCCTTGTCTTTAATCCGTGTCCATCCGTGTTCATCCGTGGTTAAAATTGGTTTCATGCATTGGTTCCCATTTTTTTGCCAGATAATATTTTTGCCATGTCCGGCTTCGGTTTCCCATTTTTCTGGTGCAGCCTTCGATCTTTGACAGGCCAGCGGGTGCAAGTCC
>JBAXGN010000147.1 GCA_037139415.1 Verrucomicrobiota bacterium
GCCGCAGCCATAATCTGCTGGCGACAGACAATATCTATTTACGGATAAGCACTAACAGTCTTCTTGAACGCTCTTTTCGTTCATGGTTTCCGGTGGCCAGTTGTTTTTCATGGTGCCGACCATCCCTAAAAAGGCCCCTCGGGTCAATGCGAAATGGCCTGTGGTTTGGTTATTGATTGGCCCCGCTTTATGCAGCCGGTTTGTTGGCCGTTCGGTTGTATTGTGTAACATGCATTGAGTTTGAGCAGATGCTGATCATGCCGCTCCCAAAAGGACGACTCCGAAATAACACCCCCTCGCGTAGAACGCGTTGGGCCAAACTGCCAGTCGGTATAAAAGAATACCGCATGGGCTGGCGAAGCAACCAGAAGGGTGTGCAGCATACAGCGGAATGCCTCGCGATACACTGGCGCAACCTCAAAGAATCGCCCGCACTGTCGCTCTTGGCTCTCTTTGCTAAGAACTTCGTAGGCAAAATAGGCGCACGCCTGCTCAGGATCGCGGCAGTCCAGATTGCCTATGTGATACATGCAGCCAGTGAGTTGGGAAAGCTCCCGAGAAAACAGGGGGCGTGGGCTTCGGTGCGATATGAGAGAAGTATCTGCGACGACCGCAAAGGGCGTATCAGGGAACTCCAGCGGTTTTGCCTGCTGGACACATACTAGTTCGATAGACGGCATAAAGGCGGAGAAGGCCAGCGGTATTGTTGAACCATCTTCATTTGCAGCCACTATACCCTCATTTCCCAGCAAGGGAATATTTTTTCACGCCGCGCATGTTTGCCGCAACACTTACAGCGTTGCTGGGTCACGCAGCGGGCGGGGGTATGGAGATTCAAGAGCAACCACCCTCACCCGGCCTGCGGCCATCCTCGCCCTTTGGGAGAGGGAAAGCCGCTTACGGCAGATTGGTATTCCCAATTTGGAGTGCGGTGGCAACCGCCGGGGGAGCAAGGGGCGGATGGCGACACCGCTTTGGATTTCAACGCCATTCCGCATTCCGCAATCCGAATTCCGAAATCAGAATTTATCACCCCGCCTTGCCGCCGCACCAAAAAATGCGGCTCCCACGCTTCTTTGAGGCAAGAGCCACAGCGATCCGTCCACGCAATGGGAGGTGGGCATGATTTTGAACACGGTGAACCTGATGCTTCAGGCCATGCGCCGTGTGCGGTCCGGCATGGCTATGAAAAAGCTCGCTATTTCTCCCGGCTTGGCGCATGTTGAGTGCTGGATATGAGCGGGCTGGGTTCCATCGAAACCATGTTGCAGATCGCCGCGCGCCGCCAACGGTGGCAATCGGCGTGGCGCGGTTTTTGGCGCGGCACGCTCGTCGGTGGCGGCATTCTCCTGGTTGGCATCGGCCTTTATAAAATTTTTCCCTTACCCGAATGGACGCTGCTGCTCAGCGGCGGTTTGGCGTTGCTGGTGATGGCGGCTGGGTTCGTTGCGGGGTTTGCGCGCCAGCCGTCCCTGGTTGAGATGGCCCGCTGGCTCGACCGGGAAAAGCAGTTGCAGGAGCGCCTCAGCACCGCATTGGAGATTTCCCAAACCACCACGCCTGGGCATTGGCGGGACCTGGTGCTGCTGGATGCCACGCGGCATGTGCAGGGGCTGGATCCCCGGCAGTTGCTGCCGTTTCATTTGCCGATGGCGGCGCGTTGGGCGTTGCTGGTGCTGGCGTTGACGGCTGGGCTGGGGTTGGTGCCGGAGTATCGCTCCGCCAGTTATCTGGAACGGCAACAGGATGCCCGGAACATTCGCGAGGCGGGGCGGCGGCTGGCAGAGTTGAACAAGCGCACCCTGGAGGCGCGGCCCCCGGCGCTGGAGCAAACGCAAAAAGCAATGGAGGCCGTGGGCGATCTATCGGCCCTGCTCTCCAAGGCACCCCTGACGCGCGCCGAGGCCCTCAAGGAGGTCAGCCAACTTTCCGATAAAATCCAGAAGCTGGAGAAGCAGGTGACGGATCAGCCCGGCATCAAGCGCCTGGAGCGCGCCGCGCGGGAACCCGGCGGCAGCACCACCAGCGGCACGCAGCCCGGCGATCAGCAAAAGAAGATGGAGCAGTTGCAGAAGGGGCTGGGCAAGGCCGCCGATAAGATGGATCAGATGGAGAAAATGAAGCAGGGCCTGGAGCAGGCGAAGAAAGCCGCCGAGGGAATGCCCGCCAAGGATACGCCCGCCGGCGCGGTGGCTCGCGAACAGCTCGCCCAGGCGCTGGCCGACCTGGCGCAGCAGGCGAAGGATATGGGTCAGCCGTTGGCCGGGCTGGAGGAAGCCATCGCGGCGTTGCAGGCGGATAAATCCGAGATGTTCATGAAGGATTTGAACCTGGCCATGGAAGACTTGGACAAGTTGCAAAAGATGGCGAAGGCCTTGCAGCAGATGCAGCAGCAGGCGGGGAACAAGCTGGGCAAGGATTTGGCGGAACAGTTGCAAAACGGCCAGGCCCAGGCGGCCATCGGCACGTTGAACAAGATGATGCAGCAGCTCCAGGCCGGCCAGTTGACCCCGGAACAGGTGAAGCAAATCCTGGCGGAAGTGCAGAAGGCCATGCCGTCGGCGGAGGAGTACGGCAAGGTGGCGGAACACCTGGCCAAAGCGGCGGAGTGCCTGAAGCAGGGGCAATGCCCGAACGGCGCGAAATCCCTCGGCGAGGCGGCCAAAGAATTACAGAAGCTCCTCGATCAAATGGGCGATGCGCAATCCCTGGCGGCCACGCTGGATGCGCTGGAAAAGGCTGGGATGTGTATGTCCGATTGCCAGGGAACGTGCCAGGGCAGGGGCCAGGGGCGTCCAAAATTTGGCCAGGGTGGTAAGCCGGGTGGAGGCGTGGGCACGTGGGCGGAGGAAACCGGCTGGTTGGCGTATCCCTCGGAACGCGGTGCCTTAATGGACAACAGCGGGGTCCAACGTCCGGACATGGATTCACGCGGGCATACGGATCGCGATCAGAATCGCCCGGACAATCTGGAAAAGACCAAGGTGCGCGGCCAGATCGCGCCAGGTTCTTCGATGCCCAGCGTGACGCTCAAAGGCGTCAGCATCAAGGGCACCAGCACGGTGCAATATGAAGACGCGGTGCGCAGCGCGCAGAGCGCCGCCCAGAGCGCCTTGAACCAGGACGAAGTGCCGCGCGCGTATCGTGGTGCGGTGAAAGATTATTTTGACGACCTCAAGAAATAAACCATGACCACCGAACAACAAATCAACAGCTTCCGCGAAACGTACGCCGCGCTGCGCGCGGAAATCGGTAACGTGATTGTCGGCCAGGACGAGATTGTGGAGGGGACCCTCATCGCCATCTTTGCCGGCGGCCACGTGTTGCTCGAAGGTGTGCCCGGATTGGGCAAGACGCTGCTGGTGCGCACGCTCAGCGACGTGCTGGACCTCTCGTTCAACCGCATTCAATTCACGCCCGACCTCATGCCCGCCGATATTCTGGGCACCAACATCGTCATGGAAGTGCCCGGCGGACGGCGCGAGTTCCAGTTCCAGCGCGGGCCGATCTTCGCGCATCTCGTGCTCGCGGATGAAATCAACCGCGCCACGCCCAAGACGCAGTCTGCCTTGCTCGAGGCCATGCAGGAAAAGCAGGTGACGGCTGGTGGGGAAATCCGCAAGCTGGTCGAGCCATTCTTTGTGCTGGCGACGCAAAACCCGATTGACCAGGAGGGCACGTATCCGTTGCCGGAAGCGCAACTGGACCGGTTCTTTTTCAAGCTGGTGGTGGGCTATCCCTCGGCGGCGGAGTTGACCGAGGTGCTCGCCCGTACCACTGGCAACCACAAGTCGGTCTTGAAGAAAGTGCTGCCGCGCGAGGGCCTGCTGGAATTGCAGCAGATGGTGCGGCAGGTGCCGGTCGCCACGCACGTCCGGGATTTCGCGGTGCGCCTGGTGCTGGCCACCCACGCAAAGACGGCCACCGCCGCGCCCATCGCCAACCAATACCTGCGGTTCGGCAGCAGCCCGCGCGGCGCGCAGACGCTGATGCTGGGCGGCAAGGTGCGCGCCCTCACCCAGGGGCGCTTCAACGTGAGCTTTGATGACATTGTGTCGGTGCTCAAGCCGGCGCTGCGCCATCGCCTGATTCCCAACTTTGAGGCCGAGGCCGAGGGCATCACCACCGATCACATCCTCGATCAGATCCTCAAGGACGTGCCGCGCGAAGCGCCGCCCGCCTGAACCGCCGCCATCTGACGCCATGCCCGCCGGCCTTCTTTCCAACGACCTGCTGCGACGCCTGGAACAGCTCCAACTGCTGGCTGCGCGTCGCTCCAAGAGCACGGCCAAAGGCGAGCGCCGCAGCCGGGCGCGCGGGCAATCCGTCGAGTTCGCCGATTACCGCAATTACGTCGCCGGGGATGACTTCCGTTTCCTGGATTGGAACCTGTTCGGACGCCTCGACCGCCTGTTCCTGAAACTGTACGAGGAGGAGCGCGAACTCCCCGTGCGTATTTTCCTTGATGCCAGCGAGTCCATGACCTTTGGCGAACCGCGCAAGTTTGATTTCGCCCGGCAGGTGGCGGCGGCGGTGGGCTATGTGGCCCTGTGCGGCTTTGACCGCGTCAGCGTGGTGGCCTATCCCGACAACCCGGATGAGGCGGCGGTGCGGGGCGCGTTGCGGCTGGTGCGGGGGCGCAAAAGCGCGCTGCCATATTTTCAGAACCTCTCCCAACTCACGGCGGGCGGCAGTGCGACCTTCAATGAAGCGCTTCGGCGCGGCGCGCTCGAAGCGCGGCAGACGGGGCTGGCGGTGGTGCTCAGTGATTTTCTGGACCCCGCCGGGTACGAGGCCGGCCTGGGCGCGCTGGTGGGCCGGGGCTTCCAGGTGGATGCCGTGCAAATTCTCTCGCCGGAGGAAATCCAGCCCTCAACCTATGGCGACCTGCGGCTGGTGGACTCGGAAACCGGCGCGATGCAGGAAGTCACCTTTGGCAAGTTCCGCCTCAAGGCGTATCAAAAGACCGTGCAGAACTACTGCCAGCGGCTCCGGGAATATTGCACCAGTCACGGCGTCAACTTCTTCAGCGTCAGTTCCGCGACCGCGCTGGATGAGCTGCTGCTCAAACAACTGCGCCAGTCCGAAGTGTGGAAGTAGTGCGAGTTCGCATCGAATGGTGTTCCCGCAGGAACCACCAAGCC
Organism: Verrucomicrobiota bacterium; assembly: GCA_037139415.1. Taxonomy (NCBI): domain Bacteria; kingdom Pseudomonadati; phylum Verrucomicrobiota; species Verrucomicrobiota bacterium. Next base: position 5,145 of record JBAXGN010000147.1, read on the forward strand.
TGGGGAAGCAACGCCTGTGAGCGTCGGCATCCTGCTGGCTAGGGCTTTCGCGTCAACCTAAGCGGCGTTCCATTTGGCGCGAGACCGGTGACCAGCACAGCGCGAACCACTGAGCCTGAGCAACGGATGGAGCGCGGACCTCCGGTCCGCCGGGGGCGCGGGAGTAGCTCTGATTATGCACTCTACGGTGCGTGCGTCTAAAGCCACGCGGACCGGAGGTCCGCGCTCCTGGGGGCGGTGAGGCTGAAGCTACGGCTGCTGCTGGCGTTTTGGATTGAAAGCGTGCGCGATTCGCGCGACGCTTCCGCCTGAGACTTGGTCATGCTAAACAATGCCATGAAAAATGCGGGCAGCCAGTCGCGGTCCTTTGAATTTGACCGCGACACGTTTGCGTTTGCCAATGAGCTGGCTTGGGAATACCGATTGGACCCGCAGACGGGCAAGATGACCTCGGTTTTCAATCAGCCGGTTCCTGAATATATTCACCGCTGCTTCGTCCTGGTGCGCTCGGCCCGCCAGTTTTTCTATCATGCGCGGTTTGATCCGGCGCAGCCCGCGCTGGAGTCGCAGCAATATCGCCCCTTGATCCGGGAGGTGGTGTCGCGCAATCCACGCCATTTCAGTGAGGAATCCCGGCGCGTGGTCATTCCGGGTTATGCCGGGTTGCGTGCGTTCAGCCAGGCGCAGGCGGCCGTGCTCAAGGCCAATTGCGGTGGGGCGTGGCAAAGCTATTTTCTGCGCAGTCATTGGCGAATGGTCCTGCCGGTCTGGCGACAGCATCAGGAAAACATGGCGCGGCATCTCTTAAAGGTCTTTCCCTTGCGGGTGGCACCCATCGCGCATATCGTGCGTTTCCCCCAGTTGACCATCAACCACGGGATTGTGCTGTTTGGTTTTCGCGAGACAGCGGAGACAATTCAATTCCAAGCCTATGATCCCAATATCCCCGCGCAACCGACCGAGCTGGTCTATAACCGCGCGCAACGCACGTTTTTCTTTCCCCGCAATCACTATTGGGCGGGCGGGCGGGTGGATGTGGTGGAAGTTTATCGCGGGTGGTTTTATTAAAGGCGTGACCCATTTGGCACCATGAATGTGCGATTTCTCATCGGGCCAGCCGGCAGTGGTAAAACGCAACAATGCCTGGAGGAGATTCGCCAGGAGCTGCGGACGGCACCGGAGGGGCGTCCGTTGCTGCTGCTCGCGCCCAAGCAGTCCACCTTCCAGCTCGAACGCCAGTTGTTGTCCGATCCGCATCTGCCAGGCTACGTGCGCCTGCAAATTCTTTCCTTCGAGCGTCTCGCGCACTATGTGGTGCAGGAGTTTAATGAGACACCGCCCCGCTTGTTGTCCGAGGAAGGGCGGCTGATGGTATTGCGCGCCTTGTTAATGCGGGAGGGCGCGCGGCTAAAAATATTTCGCGCAGCGGCGCGGCTGCCGGGTTTTGCCCGGCAACTCAGTCTGCTCTTGCGCGAACTGCAACAGCACCAAATCAGCCCGGCCCGGTTGTTATCCCTGGCGGGTACGCCGCTGGAGCGTCCCCAACTCAATGACAAACTGCACGATCTGGCCACGCTGATGCACGCGTACCGGGAATGGATGGCAGCGCATCAGTTGGACGATGCGGATGAGTTATTGGACCATGCCGCGAAGGCGTTGGAACGATGGTGGCGGGGACAATCTCAAAACACTGTGGAAAGACGTTATGTGTTTGACGGGGTGTGGCTGGATGGTTTTGCCGAGATGACCCCGCAGGAACTGGCGGTGCTCGAACACGTCGTGCGTTGCAGTCGGCGCTCCACCCTCGCCTTTTGCCTGGAAGCCCGTCCGACGGAGGATATTTCCTGGCTATCTACCTGGTCGGTCATCGGCCAGACGTTCAAGCGTTGCCATTCCCGCTTCGCGGCCAATGAGGAATGCCAGGTGAGCATGGTCACTTTACCGCGTCAAGAGGGACGGAGCCGGTTCTCGGGTTGTCCTGAACTGGCGTTCTTGGAGGCGAATTGGGCGGCGGCAAGGCCGCACCCTTTTGGCGGTAACGCGTGCATCCCCCTGGCGTCCGACCCCCCGCAGCCGTCTGCGGCTCAGGCCACCGAATCGGTGGCATCAGGTTCGGGGCCGATCCGCCTTGTGGCGTGCGCGAATCCCGAGGCGGAAGCCGTGATGGCTGCGCGGGAAATCCTCAAGTTCGTGCGCGCGGGCGGGCGTTACCGTGAGGTGGCGGTGACAGTGCGGCATCTGGAGGGGTATGCGCAGCCGTTGCGGCGCGTGTTCACCCGGTATCAAATCCCTCACTTCCTGGATGCGCGTGAATCCGTGGCCCATCATCCCTTGGCTGAGTTGACCCGGGCCGCTCTGCGCATGGCGGCGTATGATTGGAAACAGCCGGATTGGTTTGCGGCGCTCAAATCCGGACTGGTGCATGTGGATGAGTCGGCAATTGATGCGTTGGAGAACGAAGCCCTGGCGCGCGGATGGGAGAGTGAAACGTGGTTTGACGTCTTGCCGGGGTTGGAACAGGAGCCTGGCTTGGCGTCCGTGGAGAAACTGCGCACCCAATTGACGCCGCCATTCATCCGCTTTACGCGGGCCTTGCCCATCGCCTCGGTGACTGGTGAGCAATTGGTGAATGCGGTGCAGGAGTTGTGGGCCGACTTGAAAGTGAGCCAGACACTGGAGACTTGGGCCGAGACGCGCCTGAACCCGCGACAGGATGCGGTGCATGGCACCGTCTGGAGTCAGATGCAGGAATGGCTGCACAACCTGTCGCAGGCGTTCGCCCAGGATGCGCTGCCCTTGCGCGACTGGCTGCCGATTGTGGAAGCCGGTCTGAGCACGCTGACGGTTGGGGTCATTCCGCCCGCGCTGGACCAAGTGATTATTGGGGCCGTGGATCGGTCGCGCAGCCCGGAATTGCAGCTTGCCATGGTGCTGGGCATGAATGAGACCGTGTTTCCCGCACCACCAGCCACGCCCACCCTGTTGAATGAAGAGGAGCGTGAGGCGCTGGCCCGGCAGCAACTGTTTCTGGGCGTCAACACCCGTCAACGCATTGGCCACGAGCGTTATTACGGATACATCGCCTGTACGCGTGCGCGGCGGCAATTGGTGTTGAGCTGGTCGCTGGCGAACGATTCCGGCGCGCAGCTTAATCCATCGGTATTCATTGCGCAAGTGAAGGCGCTGTTTCCGCAGGTGGACGTGGAAAAGTTTGATCCCTCTGATGCCCGTTTTGATCAATGGCAGGTTAGCGAACATCAATGTGAACTCGCCGCCAGACTTTTACGCGAACCGGCGGTGTGGCCGGTGTTTGAACAGTGTCAGCCATTGCGCAATTGGGTGGAAACGTTGTTGCCGTTGCGCGATTATCATCCCGACGAAGCGTTGTCGCCCGCCATGGCCGCCCGCCTGTATGGCCGTGTGTTGCGCACGTCGGTCAGCCGGATCGAGCAATACGGCATGTGCCCGTTCCGCTATTTCGCCCATTCCGGCATGGGGACGGAAGAACGCAAACAGTTCGAGCTGGGCGTGCGGGAGACTGGCACGTTTCAGCACGAGGTGTTGGAACGGTTTCATTTGCGATTGCAGGCCGAAGGGAAGAAATGGCGCGACCTCACGCCCCGGCAGGCGCGCGAGTTGATTGGGGTTATTGCCGGGGAAGTCGCGCAAGATTTCAAAGGCGGGCTGTTTGGCGCCGGGGCGAAGCATCAGTTTGCCCAGGCAGTGTTTACGCAGGCCTTGCAGGATTTCATCGAGGTGGTGGTGGGCTGGATGCAGCAGTACGCCTTTGATCCGATGGCGGTGGAATTGGAGTTTGGGCGGGGTGAGGGGTCTTTGCCAGCCTGGGAACTGGATTTGGATGAGGACCGGAAGCTGGTATTCAACGGCATCATTGACCGGGTGGATGTCTGCCGAACCGGTGATGATGAGGCGTGCGTAGTGGTCATTGATTATAAATCTTCCTCGCGCAAGCCTGATCCCGTGCTGCTCCAACATGGCATCCAGATGCAGTTGCCCGCCTATTTGAGCGTTCTGCGACATTTGCCGGAGGCGGCGGGGCGGCTGGGTGTGGCCAAGCTGATTCCTGCTGGCGTTTTTTACGTCAGTTTGCGCGGTGAATATGGTTCGGCGAAAAGCCGTGCGGATGCGTTGGCGGATGTGGCGTCCGCGCATCGGGAGGCGTACCAACATGCCGGACGCTTTAATTTTGAGATGCTGCCCAAGCTGGACAATCGCGGGGCCGGGCAAGGCGACCAGTTTAACTACCGGCTGAAACAGGACGGCACGCTGTATAAAACCAGCAAGGACCCCATGCTGCCGGGGCAATTCACGGAGTTCCTGGATATGGTGGAAGACAATCTAAAGCGCATGGGACGTGAAATCTTCACCGGCAAAGCCGCCGTCTCTCCGTACAAAAAGGGGGGTAAAACCGCCTGTGAGTACTGCCTGTTCAAGACGGCCTGCCGGTTCGATTCCTGGAACCAGTCGTTTCGCGAACTGCGCGCCAGCGAATAGCCAGGGCAGGGGACTAGCGTCGGCAATTCCTGGTGATGGTTGCCATGGCCCATTGGGCGTGTTCCGCGATCATTGGTTCCCCGCCATGCGCGTGCTGTTCAAGCTGCGGCAGGGCGTCGTGGGTCCCGGTGTTTCCCAGTGCCACGCAAACATTGCGCAATAAACCGCGCCGTTTCGCCCGCTCCATGGGTGTGCCGGCAAAGGTCCGTTTAAACGCCGCATCATCCATGGCCAGCAGGTGTAATAGGTCCGGTTGCGCCAGGTCATGGCGCGCGTGTGTCCGCATCAACCGCCCTTCACTGGCAAAACGATTCCACGGGCAAGCCGCCAGACACTCATCGCACCCGAAAATGCGGTTACCTAATTGGGGACGGAGCGCCTCAGGAATGGCGCCTTTATGCTCGATGGTGAGATAGGAAAGGCAAAGGCGGGCATCCAGTTGGAACGGGGCAAGGATGGCCTGGGTGGGGCAGACGGTCAGGCAACGGATGCAGGAACCGCAACGGTTTTTGGCAGGGGCGTCGGGTGTCAGGGAAGCGGTGGTCAGGATTTCTGCGAGGAAAAACCAGTTACCCAAGGTCGGGCTGATCAGGTTCGTGTGCTTGCCAATGAAGCCGAGTCCGGCGCGTTGGGCCAAGTCCCGTTCCAGGATGGGACCAGTATCCGTGTACCACAGCGAACGCGTGCCCGGTCCGCACGATTCATTCACGCGCTCTGTCACACGCTTCAGCGGTTCCTGCAAGACCTCATGATAATCGTGATGCCGGGCATAGCGGGCGATGGCACCAGTTCCCGAGCCACCCACCGCGTTTGTGGATTCGTAAGCCGCCGCCAGGGTGATCACGCTTTTCACCCCCGGCAGGATCAACTCCAGATTACCGCGTTTCTCCGCTCCCCGCGCGATCCATGCCATCTCACCATGATGCCCGTTGGCGAGCCATTGTTGAAACTGCGGGTGGGAGGCGGGCGGGGTAGCCGTGGTGATGCGGCAGGCATCAAAACCCAGCGTCAGCGAGTGCTGGCGAATGACGGCTGACACGTTTTCATCCATGGTAGCGGGGTGGCGGGCGGCTTACTTTCCCATCCGCTGCCGCGCGGCATCCAGGATTTTACGCTCTTCTTCGGTCAGGCTCTGGATGCCATGCCGGGAAATTTTGTCCAGGATGGGGTCCACGTCTCGGCTGATAAAATCTTCGGTTACCGCTTGGGGTGAAGGTTTCTGCTTCCCACCGAAATTGACCACCGTGATTTTGGATCGCGAGGGATTGCGCAAGAGGAACCAATCGCGGATGCGGGCCAGGAACGCGAATTCACTTTCGTACCAATCGAAGTGCAAATATGCCATGCCGACCAGCAGGCCGCCAAGATGCGCGGCGTGGGCAATGCCAGGTTCCATCGGGATCAGGGTAAAAAACGCGGCGATAAAGAGCGAGAACCACAGGAGAAAGCGCGCCGGAATCGGCAGGATGAAAAACAGCAGAATAGTTGCATGAGGTTCAATAAGGCAAAACGCCGCCAAAATGCCGCAGACTCCGGCGGAGGCTCCCACGACCGGGTTGCCGAAATATTGAGGCAATAAGAGTCCCAGCAAGGCTTGCAGCAAACCGCCTAGAATTCCGGCGCTGAAATACAGCACTAGGAAATGGCGAGTGCCCAATCGCTCTTCCACCACGCGTCCAAAGAAATACAACCCCAGCACATTGAACAGCACGTGCATCAGCCCGCTGTGCAAAAATTGGTAGGTGACCAGTTGCCACACAAAACCGGCCTTGAAAACCAGACTATTTAATGCCAGGTACCGGTTGAAAAAATTCCCCGCCTTGAAGTGGAATGTAACAAAGGCTTGAAGTACAAAAATGGCGATCAACGCCACCATTAAGATGGTATTGGCGTTCCAGGTCGGGGACCACTTTGGTTCCCGCATGTAATGACGATCCCCAATCATGTATCGCCAGCAAGGCTAACCGAACCGCGCCGGATTTCAACGGCTTTTGTGAAAGTAAACGAGGGGTAGAAATATTTGAGCTTCATTACAGAAACAATTTGAAGAACTCGCCAAGCCACGCATGACCCGGCGTAACGAGGGTGAACCTTCCAAGGGCCGTACGAATGCCACCACCGGTGCCAACCCCAAAGGCCCCACGCCAGCATCGCAATCCGGCCAACCGGAATTCTATCGCATCGGCCCTAGCACCGAGGTCACATCATCGTTAAGCACTGTGGGATCAAGGTCATCCAGAATGATTACGCCATGAATGCTGCCGGCAAGCATGGAGTCATGCCATTTCCAAACCACGCGGCCGGATTTGTCAAACTGCAGTAACTGTGCGCCTTTGGCGCTGTCGTTCGCGCCATGACCGGTCCAGTTGCAAACCACGATGTCACCGTTCCGCAGTCGTTGCATTGCGCCGAAGAAATTATAACCGTGTACCTTTGCCTCCGGATTTTCTTTTCCGCCGATGGTGTTGAGAATGTTACCCTCGGGATCAAGTTCAAAGAGCGTGGGATTATACCCTCCAGAGACCAGCCAATGACCATTCGGTTCGCGGAGCGCTTGGTACACCCACGAACCCGCCGGGAGGGTGAAGGTTTTGAGGATTTTACCGCTCAGGTCACCTTCAAAGAATTGTGACTTGCAGCCGAATAAAATTGTGTTCTGGGGTGTCTGCCGGATCACACGTGTGGTTGGCACCGGGAAGATCACTTTGCGCAAAACCTGATCGGTGGCGCTCAGTTCATAGACGGTGACCTCCTTTTGTGCGCAGGCGAGCAGCGTATGGCCATCCGGCTGGCGGCGCGCGGACATGGTGCCAGGGTAGCCTTTCACCTCTTTGAGCAACTTCCGATCGGTCAGGTCGTACTCCCAATACCCGTCGGGCGAACTGAGGAGGATGACGTTTTTCCCGGTCAGTTGCAGGTCGCGTCCCTTGCCGGTCAGCTTGATGGTCCAGTTTTTTGACGGATCATACTGATCCACCAGCAATAACTGCGCTCGGGACTCATCCTTGGCGAGGAAACGATGGCGAATCTCCGCTGCCCGGATCGGCTGAATGCCCAACCATAGCGCCGTACAGAGTAAAAGGTGCGTTTGCATTTTGTTGCGTCGAGTATAGCAGCGCGTGACCACCCCAGCCAAGGCGCAAAAATGGAATATGGAACGAAGTTAAAGGAAATCTCACGGGGCTAGCCGCGTGACACGGAATCGCCGATCAGCAGCACGCGCGGCAGTTTGGGATTGTCCGCCACGAAATCCCAGGCGGTGGATCGTCCAGCCAGCTTATCCCGCTTGTGAATGGGCAGGTAAAAGTTCCCCAGGTTTTCCTGCAAGGTGCGCTCCCAGGCCTGCTGCTCGGGTGGCAGGGTGGCGACCAGAGCCTGGTACTTTCATTGACCGCCATATCCTGGGCGGCCTTTTTCTCCGCTGCCTCCTTGGCGTTGGTGGGTTCAGCGGCGTACGCGGTGGCGAGGCCGTGAAGAGAAATATTTATCTGGGTTCGTTTATTTGACAGGGTTTGGGGAGCATAAACAGCGCGAAACAGTTTCCAATGTCAGTTGAGGGGAGTCAGGATGTGCCGCAACTCCGTTGGAGTTGATGGGGAACGAGGCATTCATACCTAGGGTTGACTCACCACCCTATTCCTTTGGTGAACCAACCCTAGGCTGGAGGTCAAAACACCTTTGGTGTTTTCAAAGGCGGAAATTGGAATTCCGAATTGAAGTCCTGTGGAGTTGGGCCGCCTCGGCGGGTGGTGCGGTGCTTTTTCGTCATACACCAAAGGTGTTGCGGCCTTCAGCCTAGGGTTGCCCTGTGAGATATTTACCGAAGAACAAAACGCACCCATGGCAGGCCACCAGAACATGAATTCCGAGCCCACCACGTTAAAGGAAATCTCATGGGGCTACCCTAGGTCAGGGATTAGGCGCATATCAACTCCAACGGAGTTGTGGCCAAACCATGGATTCCGCATGCACCACGTGCCACAACTCCGTTGGAGTTGATGGGGAACGGGGCATTCATTCCTAGGGTTGCTCACCACCCTGTTTCCCTTGGTGAGTCAACCCTAGGCTGGAGGCCATAACACCGTTGGTGTTTTGGAATGGCAAAATTCGATTCACAAATTCATAAATCCGGGCATTCTACACCCATTATGCCACAATCATTATCGGCCGTTTACATTCATCTGGTGTTTTCCACCAAAGATCACCGGCCACAGTTGCGCGATCAGGAATTCCGAACCAACCTGCATGCATATCTGGGAGGGATTGCGAAACAACTCGAGTGTGCGCCGATTATTGTGGGCGGAGTCGAGGATCATGTGCATTTGCTTTTGCGACTTGGCCGCACGATATCCCAAGCCGACCTGGTCAAGGAACTCAAGCGCGTTTCACATCAATGGGTCAAGGACATGGGCGGGGAGTACAAAGATTTTGCCTGGCAAAAGGGTTATGGGGTGTTTTCCGTCAGCCAGTCCAACCTGGAAACCGTGACCGAATACATTGAGCGTCAGGAGGAGCATCATAGAAAGCTTTCCTTCCAAGACGAATTGCGCCGGTTGTTGACCAAGCACAAACTCGAATGGGATGAAAAATACCTTTGGGATTGAGCCCCCTCATTGGGTGGCGCGATGCCTTTCGGCATACACCGCAGGTGTTGCGGCATTCAGCCTAGGGTTGCCCCGTGAGATATTCCCCGAAGAACAAAACGAACCCATGGCAGGTCACCAGAACATGGACTCCAAGCCCATCACGTTAAAGGTAATCTCACGGGGCTACCCTAGGTCAGGTACCAGGCACGCATCAACTCCAACGGAGTTGTGGCCAAACCATGGGTGCCGCGTTCCCCACGTGCCGCAACTCCGTTGGAGTTGGTGGAAACGGCATGTCTTTAGCTTTCTAAAAAAGTTTTGAAAAATCCTTGAATCGTTTTCCGTCTGGCATAGGCTACTGCGAAGTTTCCACGGATTTTAACCGTGCCGTAGGGGTGGAAAGGTACTTGAATGATGGCGGGATTGGGACATCCGAATCGGTATCATTTCGCGGGCAGGAATCTCCAGATTTTGGCCCCAAGGGCGGGATTTTGCCCTAACCGCCTGATCGCGCCATCAATCCCTGGTAGCAGCCGAAGTAATGAGGCTCTAACATATCCCCAGCCTTATTCCTCCCGCCGCCGTCGCACACTGGCACCAGAAAACCTCATTTTGGCGGTCAAAACCGCTCCCGAGCCTCAAAAACACCGTTTTTCGATGGTTGGCAGCCCGGCGGAGCACCGAAAAACCCTTTTTTGGCACTTGGAAATCCTGCGGCGTACCAAAAAACCCTTTCTGGGTCCTCGGCAATCCTGCGGAGTACCAAAAAAGCCTTTTGGGGAACTCGGCAATCCTGCGGCGTGCCAAAAAACCCTTTTTGGGTACTCAGCAATCCAGCGGAGTACCAAAAAACCCTTTCTGGGTGCTCGGCAGTTCTGCGGCGTTCCAAAAAAGCCTTTTTGGGTGCTTGGAAATCCAGCGGAGCACCAAATCAAGGTCTTGCAGGCTGCCGTCACCGGTTTTCGCCCTGGTATTACCCTTTTACCCATTCGCCCGGCAAAATCAACGCAACCTGCTGTACAACAATATTATGCGCCATAGCAACGACCACTGGGGCCACTTTTGCTTTGACGCATCCGAAACCTGATTAGGCACCGTATGGCTACACCATTCCAATACGACGTATTCCTGAGCCACAGCTCAAAGGATAAGGCGGTAGTGCGCACGCTGGCGGAGCGGTTGCGGCAGGATGGATTGAAGGTGTGGTTCGATGAATGGGTACTCAAGCCCGGCGACCCGATTCAGAAGATGATTGATGACGGTTTGGAAACTTCGCGCGTGCTGGTGCTCTGCATGTCAGCCAATGCATTCGGGTCGGACTGGGCGCAGTTGGAGGCTGGCACGTTCCGGTTTCGCGACCCACTGAACCGCGAGCGCCGCTTCATTCCCTTGCGGCTCGACGATGCACCCATCAAAGGCTCCCTGGGTCAATTCCTTTACCTCGACTGGCGTCCGGCGGATCGCGAGCAGGAGCATGCGAAGCTCCTCGCCGCTTGTCGCGGAGAGACCGAGCTATCTTCAACCAACAGACCCTACGCGCCAATACAGCCGCAACTCAATCCTGCTGTGCCCACCAAGCTCGTCCACGTCGAGCATTCAGGCTCTGGCGATATCGTGATGGGAAACAAGACTGTGGGACGCCCACGGGTTAATTTCACGCCGGGACCGCAACATATCTCGCCCGAGACAGCACGGAAGCTATACGAACTTGTTAAGGACATTGTCGAGCGGCTCACGATTTCTGGAGGAAATGTTCAGAAGGCATTCCAACGGGTTTGGGGTGACTTCAATGCTCATTTCTCTCTGACAACATATAAGGAACTTCCGCGTGAAAAGACGGACGAAGGCATTGCCTATCTCCGTCAGTGGCGTGCTAGCAAGAACTCAAGACTGCGGAATGCCGACCCCGAGAAATTTCGAACTGCGCAACTGAAAGGAATCTGGCCGAGGTCAAAATCACTCGGCTTCACGGATGCCGACCTTTACGCCTTCGCTTCAAAAAAGTTAAAATTACCGGATTCGATCACCTCGTTGAACGAGTTGGGCAATCAGCAGCTTGCACGGTTGAACAGGTTCTTGATCTACGAAGAGCGGAAGTTAAAGCAGCGGCGCAGCAAGGATGCACCTAATGAAATCAAATCTGACGCTGATGACACAATGCCGAATCCACCACCTTCCCGCCCTATTGGTGAGGTCTGGAGTGGGTTACGAGGATTACTCCAGCAAGCGTACTCTACACAGACCATCAAAGGAATTGTGGGACAGGCTGGTCTTGCCACGGCAAAGATTGAATACCTAGGAACGTACAAAACCCCATATTTGAATGCGGTCGATGGGTTGGTCAGGACTATGGGCGATGATACGAGAGAGCAATTTGTTCTTGGCTGCATCCGGGAGATTCTTGTGTTTGAGCGTACAAAAGCCGAGAACTTGTCAAGAATCGGGATTCAATTCGACGATCAGGTCTTGCAGAACCTTCGGAGAGTGCTTGCCAATTTTGGCCACGATATTGAAGTTTTCCATGAGTAGATTCTATGAAAGACCAGCTTACCCACGACGTTTTTCTGTGCCACAGTTCAAAGGGCAAGGCTGTGATACGATTGTTGGCAGAACAGTTGCGGCTGGATGGATTAAAGGCGCCATTCCATTTCAAAATTTGGAATTCGGATTGTGGATTTGCGCAGCCCGGCAGGTTGGCCAATGCGTTCGGATCGTGCTGGGCGCAGTTGGGACCTGAAACATTCTGGTTTCGCGACCCGCTGAACCACGAAAAGAAGATATTTGGATCACGCGACTTCCATGACCCCGACTGTATGTCTGGGTTATCTATTTCTTTTACACTTCGCACCTATCCTGTTGCCACTATGTTTATTAGACTCTCAAAGACTGCATATCTCTAGTTTATGAAAACATTGACTTTAGCGTTAGAGCTAATCGCCTGCATGGCAGTTTCGGCAATGGCTAATCCAGGGTATTTTCTCTTACAAAATGCAAGTACGGATAAAATTTTCAACACAAACGAAATCGCCTCTACCACGGGTACATCTTCGATCAAGTCAAATGCGACGTATGGCACTTTAAGATTGGCCATCTACTACAGCACCAATGCCATTGCCACCAACCTGACAGATCGCCGCGCCTATTTGTGGCCGAATAATTTCAGCAGCGGTATTACCGGGACTGCTCTATTCTCGAACACCAGCGGTATCATTGGGTTTAATTCATCATTCGATGGTCGCTTTAATGCTGGCAACACCTCGAATGCCGCTTACAAAGTGGAAATGGCGATCACCAATAATTTCCAGGTGCGGGTATGGAACAGCACGTACGGAACCACTTGGGAAGCGTTCAAAACCAACATGGATGCCGGAAACGTACCGGCAGGTACATTGTATGGGTTATCGCCACTCTTCAGTTTTATGACGCCGGATGTGGTAAAGAATCCTGTTCCTGACGCACCACCAACTTTGAGTACTCCTGGAGGAATGCCCTTCTGGAACTTGACGTCTTATACGGCTTCGCTTCCGCCGCCTCCTGCGATTACCGTGCAGCCTCAAAGTGTCACCAATTTCCTGGGTTCCAACGTTGCCTTCACGGTATCGGTCTATAGCACTAATACGTTTAGTTACGCTTGGTATTTTAACGCAACCAATGTAATTGCCGGGGCGACCAATGCCATGCTGTCTTTGACCAATATTCAAGCTGCCGATACCGGTAATTACCAGGTGGTGGCTTCCAATCCGTACGGCAGTGCTACCAGCGACGTTGCGCGTCTGACCGTATTGGGTCCACCCTTCATTGCCACCCAGCCACAAAGCCTCACAAATATACAAGGTACCACTGCCAGTTTCAGTGTGGCAGCCGTTGGCTTCATGCCGTTATCATACCAGTGGCGGCTTAACGGTTCTGACCTTGGGTTTGCCACTAACAACACGCTGACGTTAAATAATGTCCAAGGAGTCAATGTAGGTAATTATAACGTGGTAGTCAGTAACACTTACGGGATGGTGACCAGCACGGTGGTGACACTGACGCTATTATTTCCACCGGCCATTACCACTCAGCCGCAAAGTCAGACAAATGTGCAGGGAACTGCGGCTATTTTCAATGCGTCCGCCACCGGTACGGCACCGTTGTCATACCAGTGGTGGCTTGATAAAACCCGTTTGAGTTTGGCCACCAACAGCACGCTATCGCTTAATAATGTGCAGGGAATCAATTCGGGTAATTACAGCGTGGTGGTCAGTAACGCTTACGGGATGGCGACCAGTGCGGTGGCGACACTGACGCTATTATATCCACCGGCGATTACCATTCACCCCGAGAACCAGTCCAATGTGCTGGGGACTACAGCAACTTTCAACGTGACTGCTTCCGGCAACGACCCGCTCTATTATCAATGGCAATTTAACGGGACGAATATGAACGCCGCTACCAACAGCATGCTGACGCTCAATAATGTGACGGGAATCAATGCAGGCAATTATAGTGCGGTGATCAGTAACGCTTACGGAATGGTAACCAGCAAGGTAGTGACCTTGACAATACTGTACCCGCCGGTCATTACCGCTCAACCAGACAACCAAACGATCTTGCAGGGGACTATTGCTAATTTCAATGTAGTTGGCACCGGAACTGGGCTGTTGACTTATCAGTGGCAATTTAATGGTACTGCCTTAAGTTTGGCCACTAACAGCACACTAATGCTTAGTAATGCGCAGGGAATCAATGCGGGTAATTACAGCGTGGTGATCAGTAACGCTTACGGGATAACGACCAGTGCGGTGGCGACACTGACGCTATTATATCCACCGGCGATTACCATTCACCCCGAGAACCAGTCCAATGTGCTGGGGACTACAGCAACTTTCAACGTGACTGCTTCCGGCAACGACCCGCTCTATTATCAATGGCAATTTAACGGGACGAATATGAACGCCGCTACCAACAGCATGCTGACGCTCAATAATGTGACGGGAATCAATGCAGGCAATTATAGTGCGGTGATCAGTAACGCTTACGGAATGGTAACCAGCAAGGTAGTGACCTTGACAATACTGTACCCGCCGGTCATTACCGCTCAACCAGACAACCAAACGATCTTGCAGGGGACTATTGCTAATTTCAATGTAGTTGGCACCGGAACTGGGCTGTTGACTTATCAGTGGCAATTTAATGGTACTGCCTTAAGTTTGGCCACTAACAGCACACTAATGCTTAATAATGTCCAGGGAGTCAATGTGGGCAATTATAGCGTGGTGGTTAGTAACGCTTACGGGGTGGTGACAAGTACGGTTGTGACATTGACGGTGTTGTACCCGCCGGTCACCATTGTTCAACCACAAAGCCAGACCAACCTTGTTGGGGCTATTGCCAGTTTCAGCCTTACAGCTATCGGCACCGCGCCACTGTTTTATCAATGGTTTAAGAATGATTTTTTCATTCCGGAAGCCACCAACTCTGTCTATTCAATCTCCAACCTTCTAACTTCTGACTCAGGTGTTTACCACTGCATCATCTCTAACTCCTATGGTTCCATGACCAGCATAGTGGCAACCCTAACCGTCTTGGATGTTCAAGGACCGATAATTAGTCTAAACGGCACTTCAGGCCAAATCGTTAATCAGCGGTTATACACACTCAGTGGCACGGTGACCGACGCCGGTCGTGGCGGTAGTGGCGTGACACAGGTCGCAGTCAATGGCATTCTACTGACCAATGTCAGCGGCACGGGAAATGCCAGTGTATCGTGGAGCCGAATGGTGGCCTTGTTGCAAGGCACAAACCAGTTCGTTGTCACTGCTGAAGACATTATGGGCAACTGCACCACGAATCAATTTAGCGTCAAGTTCGTGCCCTCCGAGCGGGTGGCACCTGCGTTGACGATCACGGCTCCGCGCACGCCGACCTATTCCAACCAAGTCCTGGTTACCGGCACAGCGGCAGATGCCAAAGGAATAGCGGAAGTGTGGTGTCGCCATAACATCGGTGCATGGATACTGGCCAGTGGCACAAACAAATGGAGCATTCAGCTTATTCCACCGATGGGCACGAACATCCTGGCCGCATATGCGGTGGATACCTCGGGTAATTACTCAAAGACCAATAGCGTCAAGTTCGTGAAAGTGGCAACCGACACCTTGACGGTAATTCGGGTCGGCAATGGAACGTTGACCCCGGATTTGAACAACAAGGTGCTGGATGTAAACAAGACCTACACGATGAAGGCGGTGCCGGTTACCGGGAATCTTTTCTCGAACTGCATTGCCACCCGTGGACTCAGTGGCCCTGTGCTCTGGACCACGAACCGTCCGGACCTGAAATTCACCATGGAATCCAACCTGGTGTTGACCGTGAACTTTGTGACCAACGCCTATGTGTCCCGCAAAGGCGATTACGCTGGATTGTTCTGTCCGGGTAGCGATGTGTTTAGCGCAGACTGGACCAATAGCGGCAGTGTGAAGCTGACGGTGACCGACAAAGGCACGTTTACCGGCCAATTGAACTATCAAGGCAAGACATACCCGTTATCGGGAGCACTGGGATCAGACGGAATGACCAACCTGACTCTATTGCGCGGCAAAGACCCAGCGTTGCAAGTGAGTCTAAATCTGGACCTGAATTCCAGCGACGGAATAACTGGAACCGTCAAACAGTATTATCCACCTTGGAGTGTCGGTTTGTGGGCAGATTTGGTATTGAAACAGGCACAGAAGACGAATTACACCCTGTTGGCAGAAACTGGTCCGGGCGGCACATTCGGCGGTACAGTGGCCTTGGCGGTGCAATCTTCGGGAACAGTAACATTAAGCGGAACCTTATCCGACAACACCAAGCTTCAGAACACCGCATCTGCCAGATTTAGCTTGATACCAATTTGAACACCAGGCG
>JBAXGN010000148.1 GCA_037139415.1 Verrucomicrobiota bacterium
GGCGGGACTTGCACCCGCTGGCCTGTCAAAGATCGAAGGCTGCACCAAAAAGATTTACTGGCAAAAAAATTAAAACGAGAAGATAGAAGCTGGGAGTTCGGAGTTAGAATGCCGCAAACGGGCGATGGAAGATCGCCGGCGGCTGGTGTCGAACTGCATCTATTCATGTCATTCATGGCGTCATGGTAGCAGGGATTGGTTGAGGGTGGTTTCCTCCCAGAGGAGAATAATTCAAATGCGGAACGCTCGATTGCGGAATGCGGATTTCGGAATGCGGAATGATGACCAGTGACCAGTGACCAGTGACCAGTGACCAGTGATCAGGAGAGAAACAGGCCGGTAAAATTGGGATGGAACATGGCAAAACGATTATCTGGCAGAAAAATAAGACCGAAGAAAATAGAAATTTGGAGTCAGGAGGTTACCGCTCGATTCGAGTTATTGTTGTGAATGACCCTTTTTTGGACTTTAAGGCAATTCTTTTGAACGGCAGGGCGAGTTGCCAATTGGCAACTCGATAATTTTTGCATCGGGTCTCATATCGCAACTGGTTCGATTTTTTGGTTTCATCCGCCGACAGAATTGGTAGAGTGGCACTGCATTTTCACTCGTTGATGGTTAAAATTTAGGACTCAACGGCGTTTGGCAATGAAGGACAAAGCAATAACGGAAGGGCATCGTGCCAGATTAAGGGAGCAGCTCCTCTCTGGTGATGGCGCATTGCGTTCTGGCTTGGTCCCGCCAATACTAGTGCTACCCAATTCAATTTCAAGGGAGTTCAAACTCAAATGTTCCGGTGCACATTCTGAGTTAACGGAGCGCCAGCCTGAGCCTGCCTGTGAAAACAGTACCCCGGTGTCAAATACACAGTGAGCACTATGTCCTCCCGCTTTTTTACCAACCACGACGAGCATACGCTCCTGAAAAAGTTTCAGGGAATTTTCGATAGCAATGCTGATATCGAACGGTTCGACGCGTTGGTGGGGTTCCTGCGAGCCTCGGGTTACTTTGCCATCCGGCCCCACCTGGCCAAAGTTCCGCATGTTCGCATTCTGGTTGGCATCAATGTGGACACCATCATGGCGGATTTCCACCGCCGTGGTTTGCTGTTCCTGGCGGACCCCACCAAAGCCCTCCAGGAGTTTAAGAACGAGCTCCGTGCCGACATTCAGCGAGCCGACTATAAGCAGGAAATCGAGGCCGGCATCATCCAGTTTGTGGAGGACGTCATTTCCAAGAAGATTGAGTTGCGCGCCCATCCGACCAAACGGTTGCATGCCAAGCTCTACATTTTCCGCCCCAAAGGCTTCAACGAGCACAAGCCCGGCGCCGTCATCACCGGATCATCCAACCTCACCGGCGCGGGCATCGGCGTGGACGAGAACAGCCGCAACTACGAATTCAACGTCCTGCTCCATGATTACCCGGACGTGTGCTATGCCACCGAGGAGTTCGAACGCCTCTGGCTGGAATCCGTGGAAATCCTGCCCAAGTTTTTACAAGAGGTCCGCGACAGCACCTATCTGGCGGCCACGGTCACGCCCTACGAGCTCTATTTTAAGCTCTTGCTTGAGTACTTTGGCCAGAGCATCGAATACGACCCGAATGCCATCACCGACATGCCGGATGGTTTCAAGCGCCTCACCTACCAGGTGGACGCCGTCACCAGCGGGTTTCGCCTCTTGGAAAAGCATGGCGGCTTTTTCCTGGCCGACGTGGTCGGCTTGGGCAAAACCATCATTGCCACCCTCATCGCCAAGAAATTCTATTTCTACAACGGTTTCCCTGAGCATCGTTCGCATACCCTTATTGTGGTGCCCCCGGCGATCGAGGATAGCTGGCGTGAAACCGTCGACGCCTTCCGGCTCGATAATTGTGAATTCATCACCAATGGCAGCCTGCATAAAGTCCGCCGGCTTGAGCGTTTCGACCTCATCATCGTGGATGAGGCCCACAAGTTCCGCAATGACACCGCTGATGCGTTCGATGAACTGCAGCGCATTTGCAAATCCCCCACCCAGCGCCTGTTGCCCGACGGTTCCCGCGCTGCCAAAAAGGTCATCCTGGTCAGCGCCACGCCGCTCAACAATCGCCCGGACGACATCCGCAACCTCATTTCCCTGTTCCAGGATTTGAAGGATTCCACGTTGAGCGTGGCCAATCTTCAACGCTTTTTCGTTCAGCGCGAAAAGGAATATCGGCAGGCCAAACTCCAGCCGGACGTCGAGGAAGCCCGCAAGCAGGTTAAAAATATCTACGAATTGATCCGCACCAAGGTCATTTCCGAAGTCATTGTTCGTCGTACCCGCAGCGACTTGTTGGCTCATGACGATTACCGGGTGGACCTGGAGCACCAAGGGGTCATTTTCCCTGAGATCAGGCCACCGCGCAAAATCCTCTACCAACTCGCGCCCGCTCTGGAAGACCTCTATGACCGCACGGTCCGCCTCCTGTCCCTGCCGGATGGCTCCGGTCTTACCTACAACCGCTATCGCGCCATCGGTTTTTTGAAGCCGGATAAGAAACGCAAGTACGCCAGCGCCGATCGTATTTCCACCCAGTTGGCCTTTATCATGCGCACGCTGCTCATCAAGCGCCTGGATAGCAGCTTCTTTGCGTTCAAGCGATCCCTTGGCCGGTTTCGAGATGCCACCGGCGTTATGCGTGAAATGTTTGCCAAAGGCACCATCTATATCGCTCCAAATTTGAATGTCACCGAGTTCCTCATGGAAGGCCGCGAAGAGGAACTCATTGCCAAAATTGCCGAGCGCCAGCCCACTGATCCCACCATTGAAATTTGTACCCCAAGCGATTTTGAGGACGGCTTCATCGAGGGTATTGAGCAGGACTGGCAGAAACTCGATGCCTTCTGGAATGAATGGGATAAAGTGGAGGAAGATCCGAAACTGGACGAATTTCTTCGCCGTCTGAAATCCGAGCTTCAGGATCGCCAGATCAATCACGAGGGTAAGAAATTGGTGGTATTTTCTGAATCCAAGGATACCACGGGCTACCTTCTGGGCCGCCTCGCCCAGGCGGGCTACAAGCGCGTCCTGACCGTCAGTTCCGAAAACCGCGCCGAGCGAATGCCGGTCGTCCGCGCCAATTTCGATGCCAACACCGAGGCAAAGGCCAACGACTACGACATCCTCATTTCCACCGAAGTTCTGGCCGAAGGTGTGAACCTCCATCGGGCTAACGTCATCGTGAACTACGATACGCCGTGGAATTCCACCCGCCTTATGCAGCGGGTGGGCCGCGTCAACCGCATCGGCTGTGTCGCCCCTCGCATTTATATTTACAATTTCTACCCCACCGCTTGCGTGGACGACGACATCGAATTGCGCAAGAAGGCCATTATGAAGCTGCAGGCGTTCCACACTGCCTTGGGCGAGGATAGTCAGATTTACTCCGAAACGGAGGAAGTGGACACGTTTGGTCTGTTCGACCGCTCGCCCGAAGAGGAAGAGCGCGATGAACGCCTGGCCTTGCTCATGGAACTGCGCCAGTTCCGGCACCAACACCCGGAGCAATTCCGTCGCATTAAGGGCCTGCCGCTTCGTGCTCGGGTCGGCCGGGCCGATCCCGACCGTGCCGGCAGCACAGTCACCTTCATTCGCAGCCAGCGCCGTGACGCCTTTTACCGCATCTGCCCCTCGCCCGCGGGAGCGGGAGAGGGTGGCACGCCAGCGCCGGGTGAGGGTCAATCTGCAATCCCAAATCCGCAATCCGCAATGGAGGAAATCTCCCTGCTTGAAGCCGCCCGCGAGTTCCGGGCCCCGGACCCGTCCGAAAAGGCCGTCCCCCTTCATGCAGCGCACCATGTCCAGGTCAATGCCGCCCTGGTCGCCTTCAAAGAGTCGGTCACCACGGAGGCGCTCCAGGCTCAGACCGTGGATGCCGCCCAAGGCCCGAACGAGCGCAAAGCCCTCCAATATCTGGACGGGTTCGTGAGCCTTCCGTTCGTCAATGAGGAGGAGCGCCAGCTCATCCGTGCCGCCCAGGCTGCCATTCGCCGGGCGCGCTTCCAGAATCTGCAGCGGCAGGTGAACCAGCTATACCGCTCGACCAAAGAAGTGAAGCTCACCCCGGCCGCGCTGGCGGATAAACTCATGCAGATTCTCCGCACCTACCCCTTGGGTGCGTCGTCCCCGGAGCAGCCGGGGGCGCCGGTCCAGTTACGGCCCCAAGACACCACCCCGGAAATCATTCTATCGGAGTCATTCGCCAAATGACACATACCCATCCAGCTATCCTCCAGCAGGTTGAAAAAAAAATCAGATTTTTCTTGCCCCCTGCGCCGTATCTGCCGAGATTAACTCCAACAATGCCTGCCAGGCCTCTTAACAATGCCCAAATCGGTGGGCTGCTTTTTTTGGGGGGGATACCATGAGCCTGCATCGTTTATATTTTGATGAGTCAGGCGACCATACGTATCACGCCTTGGATGCTGTCCCCCGCCGCTTTCTGGCGCTTTGCGGCGTTATCTTCGAAGACCAGGAGTACCGCCTCTTCCAGCAGGAATTCGAGCAGCTCAAACGTAATTTTTTCAAAGGTGACCCGGACGAGAATATCGTTTTGCACCGCGAGGACATCTTGAATCGGCGCGGCCTCTTCTGCGTCTTGCAGGATGATGCCAAGCGCCGGGAATTCGATGCGGCCCTGACCGGCCTGTTGCAGAAAACGCCCTTTGCTGGAATATTGGTCGTTCTTGATAAAAAGGCTCATCTGGCTGGTGCCCACGCCGCCGTTCACCCTTACCACCACTGCTTGGCCGCCTTACTGGAACGGTATTGCTTATGGCTTGGGGACCGGCGCGGTGACGTCCTCGGCGAATCACGCGGCGGTAATGAAGACCGGCATTTGAAGGCGGCGTATCAAGCCATCTTTCAAGCCGGTACCCTGCGCCACGGCGCCGAGTTTTTCCAAGCCCGCTTGACCAGCAAGGACATTAAGCTTAAACCCAAGGAGAAAAACATTGCGGGTCTGCAATTGGCTGACCTTCTGGCGCACCCCGCGAAACAACGTTGTTTGGCCAGGCACAGTGTCCCGGAGGTGGTCGAAGGCGACTTTGGCCGGCGAGTAGCCGACCTGCTTTGGCCAAAATTGGGAAAAGCGAAGGATGATGATTTATGCCCCTCGGGCGAAATACTCTTGGCTTAAAAAGAGAAAGCCCCTGTCGCCAGGAGCTTTGCTCGCGATGGCCCATGCGGGCCATCCACCTGCCATCAGGCATTGGTAGCAACATAAGTTGTACCCTCCCCATTCGCAAGCCCAATCTGCATAAAAAAAGGCAATGCCGGGCATTGCTGCCCAACAAAGCCTCCGCCCTCAATACACCACTTTTCGTATCGTGTGTCAATGGCGGGTTGTTTTTTGAGCATCCTCCATTCCAAAACCTTTTGCCTTTTGCCTTTTACCTTTTACCTTTCCTCCCATGACCCGCGACCAAATCCAATCCATTCTCCACCAGGAGTACGACCAGCAGCGCTGGCTGCAGCTCTTGCTGGCCATCCTGCCGGGCACGGACGTCTTTTCCTCGCCGCAACCCGTTGAAGTTGACACCCAGATCGCCAAACGGGTGCATCACTTGGGACGGGTTAACCTCGCTGGTACCCGGCGTCTCGCTGTACTGGAAATCGAAGTGGCTGACCGGGTGGACCTGGTGCGCAATCGCGTTGGACTCCGTAATTTCATCGCCCGGTTCATTGACCAGGTCAACGCCCACGGCGTGCTCGCTGTGTTCCGGACGCCCAGTCAGGATTACCGGTTCACGTTCGCCGCCAAGGAATCCATCCTCACCGAGGACGGCGCACTGCTCACCAAGGAAACCGCTCCCCGCCGCTACACCTATGTCCTCGGCCCGAACGAACCCTGCCGCACCCCCGGCCAGCGCTTTGCCGCAGTTGCAGCGAAAGGACCGGCAGTCACCCTTGAGGATCTCACGGACGCCTTTTCCGTCGAAAAACTGAATCGGGAATTCTTCGAAAACTACAAGCTGCACTACCAGAAATTCTGCGCCCACTTGCTCGACGGCGATGTGCCGGCCAAAGTTTTTGGCATCAAGCTCAAGGGGCTGGATGATAAGGCCCGCGACCTCGCGCTCAAACCCGTCCGCGACTTCGTCAAAAAGCTGCTCGGGCGTTTGGTGTTCCTGCATTTCCTCCAGAAGAAAGGCTGGCTCGGTTGTCCCGTTTCCGTGGGTAGCAGCCGACGTAAGGAGACTCAAACATCGGCTCCCGGAAAAGATCAGCGTTCCGTTACCGCGCCTGCTACGGAATGGGGCGATGGCGATCCCGCTTTCCTGAAGAACCTGTTCGACACCGCCCCGGCTGCCGACCAGCACCGGTTTCATTCCCGCCGCCTCATTACGCTGTTCTTTGACACCCTCAACCGCCAGCGCAAGGGTGACCTCTTTGCTCTCACTGGCACGCGCGTGCCCTATCTCAACGGCGGTCTGTTCGAGCGCGACTTTGAAAACGTGGAGGAGATTGATTTCCCCGCCGAACTATTCCGCGACCTGCTCGAATTTTTCGGCCAATACAACTTCACCATAGACGAGAACGATCCCGACGATCACGAGATCGGCATTGATCCCGAAATGCTCGGGCACATCTTTGAAAACCTGCTGGAGGACAATAAGGACAAGGGCGCGTTCTACACCCCCAAGGCCATCGTCCGATACATGTGCCAGCAAAGCTTGATTTACTACCTCAAGCACCACTTGGGTGACCGGCCGGAACTCGAGACCCTCGTCCGCCGCAAGGACGTGGGCGACCCGCAGGCCAAGGACAACTGGATTCGCCACAGCGCCAAGCAGATCGAGAAACTGCTCGATGAAGTCAAAATCTGTGACCCGGCCATCGGTTCCGGCGCGTTTCCCATCGGCCTGCTCCAGGAAATCTATTGGATCAAGCTGAGCCTCGACTGGACGCTCGACCGCGCCAAGGCCAAGCGCGACATCATTCAGCACTCCATCTACGGCGTGGACCTGGATGCCGGCGCCGTGGAAATCGCCCGTCTCCGCTTCTGGCTGGCGCTGGTGGTGGAGGAAAACACCCCGCGCCCGCTGCCCAACCTCGATTACAAGATCATGCAGGGCAACTCCCTGCTGGAAAGTTTCGAGGGCATTGACCTCAGCAATCTCACCGGCAAGAAACGGCAGACGCTTCAGTTGCTGGGCACGGAGCAGACCGAGCTGGGCCTGAAAGCCGTGTCCACCGAACTCACCATCGAGTTCGCCGAGGGCAAGCAGGCGGAAATCACCGACCTCATCAGCGGCTACTTTGATCAGGACGACCACGAAAAGAAGCAGCAGTTGCACCGGCAGATCGATGAACTCGTCCTGGGTCACATTGAATACAACCTCGATCTGCACGAGGAACGGGTGCGGGCCGTGCTCGACAACGCCCGCAAGGAACTCAAACGCAAGCAAGCCGCCGCCCGTGGCTACGAGCCCACGAAAAGGGAAGCCGCCCGCATTGCCGAACTGGAAGCGCAATTGGCCGAGGTGGACCGCAAACGCGACGAACTGGCCAAGTTGCAGGAGAAACCGGAACGGCCGTTCTTCCTCTGGCACCTGTTTTTTCAGGACGCTTTCACGCAAGGCGGTTTTGACATCGTCATCGCGAATCCGCCTTACGTTCGTCAGGAATCCATCAAGGACCAGAAAGCCGCGCTGCAAGCCGAGCCTTATGAGTGCTACGACGGCACGGCGGACTTGCTGGTCTATTTCTACGAATGCGCAGTCAAGAAGCTGCGGGCCGGCGGCGCGCTGACGTTCATCACTTCCAATAAATTTTACCGCGCTGGCTACGGGGAGAAACTGCGCGGTTTTCTGGCGCGGGAGCTCACCTTGCATCGGCTCATTGATTTTGGCGACGCGCCTGTGTTTGAGGCGATTGCCTACGCCTCAATTCTCGAAGGTACAAAGGCCGTCCCACCTGCCGATTCCGCCTCGCTGGCCTACACTTGGGAACAGAAATTGCCGCTTGACCAGATTGGAACAATCGTTGCCGCCAGAGGGCAAAGGATCCTCCAAGAGGATCTGAAACCCGATGGCTGGCGACTTGAGTCGCCCGCGATGTTGCGCTTCCTTCGCAAACTTCGGCGCTGCGGCAAACCACTCCACGAATACGTGGAGGCCAATGTTTATCGGGGAATTACGACAGGATGCAATGAGGCGTTCATCATCGACCGGGCAACGCGTGATAACTTGATCCGCGAACACAAGTCATCAACTGAGGTTTTAAAGCCATATTTACGAGGCAAGGATGTGGATCGTTGGGGCGCATCACCGTCAGAGTTGTGGCTCATTTTTGTGCCGTGGCATTTTCCCCTTCACGAAGATCCGTCCATTTCCGGCGCTTCCCAAGAGGCTGAATCTGAGTTTTGCAAGCGCTACCCTGCCATCTTCAAGCACCTCTTAAGATTCAAAGTAGAACTTTCGAGCCGCAATAAAGAAGAAACAGGCATCCGTTATGAGTGGTATGCCCTACAAAGATGTGCGGCTGACTATTGGCAAGAATTTAAGAAGGTGAAGATCGTTTCAACCAAGGTTTCGATTCGCCCGACATTCGCGTTGGATTCAGACGGATGCTATCTTGCTAACACCTCATATTTCTTCCCTGCTGCAAACGTGGGACGATTCCTCCTTGGCTTGCTGAATTCTAGTTTGTTTTTCGCATACGCAAGAAAGGTTTTCGTAGAGAAGCAAGGCGGTTGGTTTGAGGTTCAGCCCGACGGCCTTGAAGCGTTTCCGATTCCCGACGCAGCGCCAGCCGACCAAGCCGAGTTGGGCGGTTTGGTTGCTCGCGTCACCGCTGCCAAGCGCGCAGGCAACGAGGCGTTGGTGCAGTCGTTGGAGCGGGAAATGGACGCCATCGTGTTCCGGCTCTACGCCCTCACGCCGGAGGAAATCGCGCTGGTGCAGTCCGCCACGGGAGGGGGCAAGGTATGAACAGATGCAGAGAAACATTGTCAAAATGCCGGAGATACGATAATTTATTACCGACGTTCCGAGTATGAAAAACGAATTTCTCAAGCCCCGCTTCACGGGCGCCCGTTTCGACGAGCATACCTTGCCCGTGGACGTCGCCCGCGATCTCGCGGCTTACGAAGAACTGGTTATTGAATTGGCCAAGCATCTTTGGCTCGCGGATAATCCAGGACGCGAGCGCGTGCCGCGCGGTTTTGAAAAAGGTTTCAGCCTGCATCTGGAAGGCATGGTCGAAGCTGGCAGCGCTAAACCACTCTTGTCCTGTGTTGTGGCCGGGGCACTGGCCTTGCAGGGTGGAAACAATGAATATTTTGGTCAGGCCCGCGACTTGATTGCCGACTGTATCAGCGCCAGCGCCGCCGGTCAGGTCTTGCCAACTAAATTTCCCAAAGAGCTTTTGGACCATTTCAATGTCTTCGGCCGCTCGTTGCGTGAGGGCGAAGCACTGGAGTTGCCGCGTGCCGGCGGCGCAGCCCAACTGACACCGGAGCGCCGGAAGCAGTTGGTTTTGGATGCCCAGCGGGTTTACTCCAAGGATGTGGAGTTGACTGGCTGCGTTGGCGAAATTGATTGGGAAAAACAGACGTTCCGTTTGCGTCTTGATACGGGCAGCGCGGTTACGGTCCCGTTGCCGGAACATTTCCGGGAATTGGCCCGCCAGGCGGGGGGCAGAGAGCGTACGCGCGTATTAATTAAGGGCGTCGGCGTATTCGATGCTTACGACCATTTGCAAAAGCTCGCTGAAACACAACACTTGGAGTTGCAGCCAAACCAAACGCTGGCGGATCAGATTGATGAATTGGCGGCCTTGAAAGATGGCTGGTTGGAAGGACAGGGAAAAGCGCCTGACAAAGACCAGTTGGCATGGGCAACTGACAAACTCGTGGCCAGCTTTCCGGAAAGTCTGCCTTTCCCGCACGTTGGCCCGACACCGGAGGGAGGGCTTTTTTTGGAGTGGATTCACACGCCATGGAGGATTTCGGCGGAAATACTGCTTCCCAGCCACCAATGCGAGCTTCAAGCCACCCACACGACCACTGGAACAATGGTGGACAAAGACTGCGATTTGGATCAGACCAACGCGTGGCGGGAGTTATATGCGTTCGTGTGCGATCATCTTTCCCAATCCTGACCTATGCAATCCGCCACCTTACTGCTTCGCCAGGTTCACCCCCAATGGCTCAAAGAGGGTCACGTTTTGAGTCTCGCGTTTCGCCCGTTTCCCAAGGATGCAGGACTTTTGTCGGTGTATGATGGCGACTTAATTACTGCTGAAGCCTCGCACACACACTTTACAAGAGACTTGGGCTTTCAATCAGCCGGTGTTTGGGCCGTGTCCGGTCAAGAGTGTCAATCGTGCGATTTGCCTGCCCGCTCGGATGCGGAGGGGCATTATCCCGAACATGCGGTGATTGATTTTACGGCTCACCCGGAGAAAGCGCAAAAAGCTAAATCAAAGATTCTTGCCGCTAGAGCCGAAGAGCGGGGCTGTTTGTTTCGGCCAGCCTGATGGTCGCCGACCATGAGAATCACCGACAACGAGGTCACAAATTATCGCGGCTTCACCGGTAATGCGTTCCGATTGATTCTCGAACAGGGGCAATACCTGCTGATCTATGGCAAGAAAGACGCGGGCAACGAGTCGTTGGAGAAAGAAATTGACGCCATCGTGTTCCGGCTCTCCGCTCTCACGCCGGAAGAAATTAAACTCGTGGAGGAGACCACCCCAAAATGAACGCCAAAACAGTTCTATTTACCCGCGTGTTGCCGGATCTTAAAGCCGCGTCGCCTTATCTCACCACCGCTGCGATTACTCAGCGCGTGCAGGAGCTTGGTCTCGCAATCAAACCTGGCACGTTGCCGGTGTACCTCACCGAGGCTACGGCTGCCGGCCTCATCCACGACGCCGGTCGCGGCTGGTATTCCCGCTTGAGCGAACCATCCCCTTTGGATTCCAAGCCCACCGCCAAACTCATCCGCGCCGTCGAGAAGAAGTTTCCGCTGTTGGATTTCACGGTCTGGTCCACGGAACAGATTCGTGCCTACAGCCATCATCTGCTGGCCCGTTTTGTCACTTTCGTTCATACTGACCGCGATGCGATGCCCAGCGTGGCGGAGTTCCTCAGAAACGCCGGTTACGATGTACACTTGAACCCCCGCAGTGACGCCGCCCGACAGTTTATGATCCGCGAAAAGACGGTCGTCGTTAGGCCCAAAAACAACGCACAGCCTCACGTCGGTCGGCACGTCACTATCGAAGGCCTGCTGGTCGAATTATTCGTGGAGAGCCGCCCTTTGAATCTAATGGATCCTCACGAGTGTTACCGCATTTTCGCCAACCTAGCCGGGCAGTCGCGGATTTCGATGGGTGCCCTGCTTAATTACGCCCGCGAGCGACGTCCGGCAGCGTTATATTTCATGGAGTTAATTAACTCGGAATTTATGAAATAATCCGCGTAGATTAACCGAACGATTCGCAAAGAAAACGCTCATTTAAAATTCAATATCAACATGTTGCAAAAATAAACCCATGCTGTTGCCACATTGCCTTAACGCGGATTGGGTTCTGGCCAAAGCTCGCGAATTGCGACCGATGGACCCGCTGTTACTGGGAAAATGCATCCACGCGCTGGCCTTGCTGGGGCATTTGTCCGAGTCGGGATTGGAGTTTCTCTTCAAAGGCGGCACAAGCATGTTGCTGCACCTGAGCCCGATCCGTCGGTTGTCCATCGATATCGACATTGTGTGCGGGGCATCGCAGCGGGAGCTTGACGCCATTTTAACGCAAATCAGCACTCGGTCGCCCTTTCTCCGTTACGAAGAAGACCAACGCGGCGACCGAGGACTTCCCAAACGCAGGCACTTCAAGTTTTACTATCGGTCTCTCAATCCACAATTCCTTGGGCCATACGTCCTTTTGGATGTCGTGGAAGAATACACCAACAGATGACGATAAGGCATTGCGTGCTGGCTGGCGACGCTTCGGCAGTCATCTCATCCAGCACAAATTTGGTCTGGATGAAGCGCGGGTTGCCGCCGGCAAAACCGCGTTGCTCGCCACCGCCATGCTGACCAACGCTGACCAGCTTGATCTGGCCGCGCTACGTTACGTCAATTCCCCGGCAACCAATGAACGGATCCAGAGCCAGAACATCGTAAAGGCCGATTGGCAGGTCTTGAACCGGATCAAGAACGCGAATCCGGCGGCGTTCCATTACTGGCATCAGGCGGAACGGCTCTCGAACGGATGATCCTGGCTTCGCCGAATCATCGTTTATTTGAAAAACTTGCTGAGCTGGACTGAGCGGGTCAATGCAGCGAGGGCTTTTCCCCTCGCATTGGCGTTCCGGGCGCTTGAGTTGTCCGGGGTGAACATAAAAATAACACCTGTTTTGCAGCGGTGCCCGAGCTTGCCAACCGGGTTTTGCGGGTTATAGTGTTCATAGATGAACCGAAGCACGTCACCACCGCGCATCTGGACCGAAAGCTGAAAGGCACTTTATGAAACTGACGATGGAAACGGCGGGAACTTAAATTTTTTTGAGTCGGATTATAAGACTAAACGAACGTGATCCGAAGATGAGCAACAACAGCGAACGTTGCCCCCTCTGTGGTGGGCTAAAAATGCCGGGTAATACGACCTTCAGCGCCGATCTGGGCAGCGGGGTGGTGGTCGTGCGGCGGGTGCGCGCCACCGTCTGCTCGCAGTGCGGCGAGGAGTGGATTGATGACGGCACGGCCCGGCGATTGGAGCAGATTGTCAACGATGCCCGCACCCGTCGTCACGAAGTAGAAGTCACGGCCATGGCCTGACGAAGCATTTCCTCTTTATTTCCAGCATTTGCTGCGGTAAAATCACCTCAATCTGTGAACGCAGCTAGGGTGCAGATTTTGGCCATAATAAATAGATAACCTATGATTACCGAAATTCGCGTGAGTAATTTCCGGAGTCTTGGCATGAATGTGAAGTTGCGGCTGGGTGCCATGACGGCACTGGTCGGTCCCAATGGGACTGGAAAAAGCAACATTGCCGATGTGTTTCGTTTCGTGGCGGAAACCCTGACCATTGGGCTGGAATCAGCCATTGCGAGCCGTCATGGCATTAATGCCCTGCGCCGCTGGACACCAGGCCGTCCCTTCAACCTTGGGATTACGCTGTCTGTGAGCGAACCGTCCTTTTCGGGAGAATATGGGTTTGTCCTCGCGGGGGACAGTTCTGAGGAATATCAGGTCAAAGAGGAAACCGCGTTGATCATGCCAAAAAACCAGGCGATTACTTACCGCTATAAATTGTCAGAAGGCAAATGGCTGGAAGGCCCCTCTGATTTGCGTCCTAAAGTGACCGGACAAAGTCTGGCGTTGACGCTGGTGGGTGGGGATGAACGATTCGCACCGTTGGCTGGCGCCTTGAAAAACATGTGCGTGTACTCCATTTTCCCCGACCGCCTGCGGGAACCCCAAAAACCGGATCCCATCAAACCCATGAAACAGCACGGCGAGAATTGGGCCACGATATTGCAGGGGTTGTCTGGTAATGGTGGGGCCACGGAAATCAAGGCCGCGTTGGCCAAATTAACAGGCGACATCACGGGCTTTCGAGTGCGGCAACTGGGTGGGTATTTGAACGCGGAATTTCTGCATGACACGCCGCGCAAGCGCAAAAAAGACCGCCAGAAATGGTTCGAAGGGGCTCAGGAGTCGGATGGCACTCTGCGTGTGGCCGGCATCATCACCGCCTTAATCCAAGAACCGCCGTTGACGCTGATTGGCATTGAAGAACCTGAGCTTACGGTGCATGTCGGGGCCATACCGTTGCTGTTTGATTACCTGAAAGAAGCCTCGCGGCGAGAGCAAGTCTTGCTGACCACCCACAGTGTCGAATTGTTGGAGCGTTTGGACATTGAAGATATTCGGGTGGTGGAGCGGGTAAATGGGGCCACCAAGGTTTCCCCGGTAAATCAGACTCAGCGAGAGTCGGTAAAAAAGCGCTTACTCACCGTGGGCGAACTGATCAGCATGGAGGGGTTGCAGCCGGAATTGCTGCCAGAGGACGGCGCGGCAGGCAAGGAGGATTAAATGGGATTAGGTTACCTTGTCGTCGAGGGCCATGGTGAAATAGAGGCCGCTGTCAATTTGGTTGTTCGGCTGTGGCAAGACCTTCAGTTGCCTCCGCTTGCTTGGGCGAAGCCGATCCGTGGCAAAAATCTCCACCAAGAACGGGGTATCCAAAAAGCCTGCGAGTTGGTCCGCTCCAAATCGGATGTGACAGCGCTGCTCATTTTGCGCGACGAGGATGATGGCTGTCCCAAGGACCTTGCTCCGCTCACGGCCGCCTGGGTCGGTAACCTTAGGTTGCCTTTTCCCAGTGCTGTTGTCCTGGCCCACCGGGAATTTGAGGCATTCTTTCTGCCCTGTCTTGCTTCGATCGCGGGCAGAAAATTAGTCGGGCCGGGCGCTGTGGAAAGACCCGGTCTCCTGCCCGACACCAAATTCACTGGAGATCCGGAAAGTCTCCGAGGGGTCAAGGAATGGCTATCCAAAAACATGCCGGCAGGGCGTTCTTATAAACCAACCTTGGATCAACTTCCGTTGACACGCATGCTTGATTTCCAAGTCCTTCGACACTCCACACCGCCACTTCCTTGCTTTGGATCCTTAGAGCGAGGCCTTAAATTCCTAGCCCAACAGATCCAAGAGAAATCCAAAAAGGTTTATCCCCAAGCCCCTGGCGAGTGAATTTGCTCCCCATATTTTTTGCATTTGAATTGAGGTGTCAACCCAATTGAAGTATCAACCCATAGCCTGGTTCATTCTGCGCTTGGCATTAAACGTTGAATCCGCTTCCCGGTCACTAGGCCACGCAAATCAAGAGTCCAGTTTCCGGGGGACATTTATCCAGATGCCGTGAAGCGGCACATTTCTTTGGGAACGATTCAAAAGGAGGAATCATGAAAAACAGGAAAGGCTATGAATGACTCCGAAATCCTTTACAGGTTAGGTTCAAATTCTACAGAGTAAATAACCCCGCTTGACGTTAGTAACGTTATGCGTTACCTTAACGCATCGTGATAAGGTCGTTTGCGGATCGTGAATCGGAAAAAATTTGGAACGAGGCAAGATCGCTCCGGTTGCCGTTAGATATTCAGCAGCGCGCATTAAATAAGATGGCGCTGTTGAACCGTGCTGCCCGGCTGGAAGACTTGCGAGTTCCGCCTGGAAACCGCCTGGAAGCATTGGCGGGCAATCGTCGAGGGCAACATTCGATCCGCGTCAACGCCCAATGGCGGCTCTGTTTTCGGTGGGAGAACGGGGATGCCTTTGGGGTAGCAATATGTGATTATCATTAAATTATGAAACTTAAATTTCCTCATCCCGGCGACTTGTTGCGCACCGAATTTCTGGAGCCCATGGGGATTACCCCCTACCGGCTAGCCAAGGACATTGGCGTGCCATTAACTCGAATTGCGGCCATCCTGGCCTGTGAGCGAGCCGTGACTGCGGACACCGGCCTGCGCTTGGATTGTTACTTTGGCCTGAGTGAGGGCTACTGGTACGGACTTCAGCAAGACTATGACTTGCGATTGGCCAAACACAAGTTGCATTCCGTCCTGAGCCGCATCCATCCCTGTGTACCCGTGCCAGCTTGAACTGCTGGTGGATTTGGGGAACGATTCAAAAGGCGGCATCCTGAAAAACGGGAAATGCTATAGTCCGAAATTCGGATGGGAGATCGGACATGGCAAAAAAATTGGAACCCAATTCCTTTTGCAGAAAAATGAACCGGCAGAAAAATATAACTGCGGAAGATAGGAACTTGAAGTCAGGCGCTGGAACGGGCTGAGAATTCAAACCGCGAAACATGCTACAACCGCGAACGCTGAAAGCCAGAAGTTAGAAGACAGGATGAACCGGATGGACAGGATTGAATAACGCCGAAGCGCGAAAACCGAAAGAACTTTTGCAGAAAAATGGAGGGATGGAACATGGCATAAATATGGCAGGTGAAAAATGAAACCGAAGAAGATAGGAATTTGAAGTCAGGCGCTGGAACGGGTTCAGAATTCAAACCGCGAAACATGGCTAAAACCGCGAACGCTGAAAGCCAGAAGTTAGAAGAAGACAGGGTGAACCGGATGGACAGGATTGAATAAGTCCGAAGCGCGAAAACCGAAGGAACTTTTGCGGAAAAATGAAACGGCATTAAAATGGGAAATGCTTTGGGCTGACCCCAAATTTTGATACATCAAAGCCGTTGCGCCAGCCAATTATGAAAATCGCGCCAGGGCAGGGCCAACACGCCCGAGGCAACTTCCGTAGGTTTTTGCACACAACAAACCAGGATGCTTTCCCCACAAATGGTTGGCCCAATGATTTGCTGCCAGCGCAGCAAGGGTTGGATATGACCCGCCATGGGGGTGGCAGTTTGTTTAATTTCAACGCTATACAGTTTGCCGCCGATCTCCACGAGCAGATCCACTTCCAACCCGTCGTGCGAACGCCAGTAATATAAGTTGGGGCGGAGGCCGCGAGCGAGGAATGTTTTTACCGCCTCCATGACGATAAACCCTTCAAAAAAGGCCCCGCCAGCAGCGCCATGCCAGAGGGCTTCCGCACTGGGTTGCCGACTGAGATAGGCGGCCAAGGCGGAGTCCTAAAAATACATTTTGGGGGATTTGACGAGGCGTTTGCCAAAATTTCGGAAATAAGGCGGCAAGGTCCACAAGGTGTAGGAAGCGTTAAGCACCGAGAACCACGCCTTGGAAGTGTTGGCGACCACGCCACATTCCCGGCTGAGTTCCAGCAGATTTAACTCCTGCCCGTGCCGAGCGGCACAGAGCCCAAGGTACGTTTCAAAAGCGCGCAAATCCTGGACCGTGTGGAGTTGCCGGATATCCCGTTACAAGTAGTTTTACCAGACTGCCGCGGCCCGGTGATTAACACGGCGGGAAAATGTTGCCGGGCATGTTCAAAACCTGTTTGTAACTGGCGTTCCCAATACATGTGTCAAATTTGCATTTTAAATGCAAATTTGTCAACTCATTGATTATCAATTTTTTCTGATGTGAAATTTTTGGAAGGTTGCTGGTTAGGCGCAACGCTTTCGCCAAAAGAACCACCCAGTCAGCCCCAGGCCGAAGAGCATGTACATCGAAGGCTCCGGCACCGCCTGGACGCTATTATCACTGAGTCCAAAACCCACGAGCGTGTGCGTGCCGCCCGGAGACATATCGGCCACGTACAGGGTCCAGCTTCCATTCGGGTCAACGCCATCGAACGAACTCAAGGTTGCGGTGCGGGCGTCCGTGTCGCTGACGGACTCGGGACTGGTGGCTCGGCCATCGGGCGCCCAAATGCCGGTCAATGCAACCCCCAAGGGTTGAGTCTGATTGCCATTCAACGTCAGCCGATAATTATGGATGTCGGACGCCATATCGGCGAACGTGACGTACAGACCAGGATCGCCATACCCGTAAGGATTTGCGACAGTGCTGCCAACGCGGTTTAGCAGCACCGCATACCCGGAGCCGTGCGTGATGTAGGCATAGAGGTCGCCGTTATACTCGCCCTTAATGCTCAACGAGACCGATAGTTGCGAGATGGAATTGAATTCCGAGGTCACGTTCAGGGGGATGGCCAAACCGCCGCCGGTACCGTCGGGGATGGCTGCATTGAACGACCATGTATTGAAGACATGGGCGCGGGCGACGCTGGCTGAGCACAGCACGAGCAGGGCAGGCAGCATGTTATTCACAAGGAGACGTAGTTTCATAGTTCGCATTAGTTAATAGTTTTCGCCGGTGCAGGCTCACGGTTGGTTCAGGGCGCGGCACTCCCGTTGATTAAGTTGATTTGCAGGTTGTTGTCCGAAGGCGGCGGATCGTTGAAGAGGGCCTGCAAAGCGGCGAGCAACTGCAGGGACAGGGTGCTGCCGCTCTGAGCCTGACTGTAGAGAGTAGCCATGACACTCTGAGCGTACGGAGTTGGCGGGCGAGTTGTTTCATCACCTTGGTAGTGGGAGATGAACGCCTCGGTCAGCGCGGGCGCGAGGTATTGGGCCTGGGGCGACGGCAGATTGTAAGGCGGGGCCATCAACATGCCCGCCGAGATTTGCAAGAGTCCATTGGTGAGGAAGTTGTAGGCATACGTCTGGAAATCCTGCCCACCGAGATCGTAGTTGATGTTCGTCACCCGCAGGCTGGTGACGTTTAAGACACCGTTGTTCGACAGTGTCATGAAGCGGTACGGGCACGGGTACGTCACCGTCGAACCGGTCTCGATATCAAACAGGCTGCCCCCGACCAAGTTTGTGCGGACCACATCTTGGGCGTGATAGTGACCGGTGAGGACGACCTTCATCCCGTAATTCGCAAAGGTCTGGTCAATCGCCGGGTAGTTATCCAGCACGTAATCCGGGAAGAAGCTCTTCTGATATTGATAATGCTCCATCACGCCGTGGTGGACCATGCCGATCACGAACTTGCCCTGGCTGCGGGCCAGCGCGAGCTGGTTGGTGATCCAGTTCCACCGGCCGGTGTCAAAATAACCGCCTGTGTAAGGCGCGCCGTTGGTGTTCCGTTCATAGTGGCAGGCGTCCATCGCAAGAATCTGCAGGCCCGGCACTGGTTCCACCACATACGAGAGCGAATTTGAATCACGCGCGATGGCGTCCGCGAAACCAAACGGAGCGTAAATCGCCGCAAAGTCGTTCGATTGGATGGTCGGCACCGCGTTCATCGTTGATCCATCATACGAGACCGCGTGCGGATTGTTCACATCGTGATTGCCGGGGCAAACGAAGACTTTCGCGCCGTTAGCCTTGAGGGTCGCGAGATAATTGCTAACGGCCAGGTGACTGACCAGCTCCCCGTCCTTGGTGAGGTCGCCCGGCACGAGCACGATGTTCGGATGCGCGTTGCTCACGTTATTGATGACGGTCTCAAGGATGGCCTTGCTTTGGGCGAGCAATTTGCGGTCCTGCGCCATGTAGGCTTGGAAGGCCGTACCGTCGGCGACCAACAGACTGGGGTCCATATAGTGCGGATCGCTGAACACCGCGATGCTCGCGGTGGGCACCCGGGCCCGCACCGTCCGGTAGAAGCGAGTAGGATACGCGGTCCCTTCGACATCCACGAATTGGAACAAGCCATTGCTGCCGGCGGTGGCCCAGCCCAGATTGGCCCAATTCGCCAAGTCCGTTGATCCCTGTACTTGGTAAACAAAGCCGGGAATGCCAGCCGCGTTGAACGTCGTGTTGCTGGCGCCCACAGCCGGGACGCCCAAGACCGACAGCCCGTTCCCCGCCGAGCCAACCACCGTCACATTAACCGTGCCTTGAGCGCTGCTGCCGACGCTGTTGGTCACCGTGAAGGTGAATGAATCCGCACCAGTATAGCCCGCTGGCGGCGCATAATTGATCAGCCCGTTGGCCCACGTCACCACGCCGCCGTGAACGCTGGTCGAACTCACCCCGCTCAGCTTGGCCGAACCATACAAGTCCTGACAGAGTTGCAGAAGCTTCGCTACCGCGATACCACTCGAACTGTCCGCATCCGTGGTCAAGGCCAGGTTGCCAACAACCGGCTTGACGAGGTCAATCGTGGTCGTTTGGACGCTCCACGCGCCGCTGCTATTAGGATTGGCCGTGTTGTTGTACAGATACTCGCGTTCGGTCAGACGGCGATTCGCAATATCCAGCGAATACACTTGGAAGGAGAGCTTGGTTTCATCACCGATGCCCGCCAGCGGGGCGCCAGCGCCGGTGCCGGAGACATTGCCCTTCATCGGGGAATCCACCCGGAACAACGTCACCCCTGGCCAATCCGCATCCCGCAGATCAATCAGAGCGCCAGTGCTGGCGTTTTGGCCATTCCAGTTGGTGGTACCGTTAAAGTTGTCGTGACCGGCGAACATGGCCCGGACGTTCGGGTGCCCCATGAGCCAGTCAGCCACGCTCTGCTTCGCGGCGTTCAAATCCGCGTAACTGGTCGAACTATCCGTCCCGTTTAACAGGAAAGGCACATCGGCAGCATTATTTTTGCCGGTATTGGTCGGACTGCCAAAGATCTTGGTTTCGCCATCAGCCATATTGACGGGAGCATGGCAGAATAGGAAGGTCGGTGTGCTGTAGGGTACTTTGGCCATATCCGCAGTCATCCATTGCTGGATATTCTTATCAGGGAACATGTTGACCACCATGACGTGTACCCCGCCGATGTCGAAGGAGTAGTTCACCCGCAGATTTACGTTGGTGAAACTTGCGGGATTCGTAAATACATTGTTGGCGATCGCCTGCTTGCCGGAATATGGTGTCATGCGGTTGTAGATCTGAACAAACGATGTTGCATCCACATTGGTCGCATCAATGGAACCATTCATGCCAATCGCATCGCTGACATCATGGTTGCCCGGAGAGATAAAGACCGGAATGCCCAAACCCTGTTTATTGGTCAAGGTCAACAGACCACCGGCCAGATTGCCCAAGTTATTGTCACCGAGATAGTCATGCTGGAATTGGCTCCAGGTTGCCGCCGACTGTTGGACGGTGTACTTGGCGTTACCAGGGTAGTAGTACGATGGGTTGCCCAAGTAATTGACCGTGCTCGCCGTCGCAGCCGATTGCGATTCAGTGCGGTTGGCGATATCACCCGTGGTGATCAGGAAGTCCACCTGGCCAATCGTCTGGCCCGCACCCACGCCGCCGTCGTTCGGGAAGCTAAGACCAGGCAAGGCGTTCATCTTGGCAATCATCGCTTCGTTCACCAATTGAGATGGCACATTGGTGCCGCCCTGGAAGAACGGACGTGTGATGCCGTAATGGTTATCCGAGGTATAGACGAAGTTGACCACGTCGCTCAGCGCCTTCGCCGCAAAGTCCCCGTCATGATTGACCACCGCCCACACCTTCTGGCTCGAAGTATCCACGCCGTAGGTGCCGAGCGGGTAGCTGGAGTTGTACGGGCCAAACACAAACTGGCGCGTGCCACCCACGTTCTGGTCGGCCGCATTGACCCAGTGCCCGAAGGCATCCTTGCTGGCCAGGCAGAACTGCCCGCTCTGCAACTGCGCCAGGGACACACTGGCCGGA
>JBAXGN010000149.1 GCA_037139415.1 Verrucomicrobiota bacterium
CGCCTGGTGTTCAAATTGGTATCAAGCTAAATCTGGCAGATGCGGTGTTCTGAGCCTTGGTACGGGCCATTCTCAAGAAATATGAAAGTCAGGACGTTCAATATCACGCCTTGCGCACGCGGCAGGCCGGCCAGAAGCGCTTTGTTTCCGTGCATATTCTTGTCCCAGGAGATTGGTCGGTGATGAATGGTCACCGATTGTGCGAACGTATTGAAACCGATATTGACGAGCAACTCCCCGCCGCCATTGTATTCACGCACTTGGAGGCGCTGGAAGACCCCGCCTCCTTTGAAGACACCCGGCTTGAGCGCAAACTACCCCGATCGGAAAAATCCCCCGGTTCGTCATAAGCATCCTGGTGGAGAAAAATTGGCGAGACGGCGGCAGTAGCAACTCAACTTCAAGCGATCAAACGTGACTCCGCAAACAGGACATCACCGTTTGGTGATCTGAGTGGTATCTTCCAACTCCCGGGGTGACGGCGAAGCATCCATGGGAAAAAGTTGCGCGGCCAACTTCAACAACCGGCGCCCAGAAAGCCGGATACGGAACCACCCTCTTAAAATCCCTTTCGGCGGATACTCGAAGCGGTGATTGGCTACCTCGCGTTTGAATTCATCATAGTCCTGCGTCACGGCAAGGAATCCCAACAGCTCGGTATCGTCCGCGAAATAACGGGGGTCAACCCTCCAAAAAAGGTAGCCAATGATGCCTGCATGCCAGAAGAGATTGGACAACAGTACTCGCCGCTCGAACTCTTCAGGGGGATGCCCCGAAAATTCGCAATACCGTTGCCGAAATGACTTTCGTTGTTGTTTGTCGTTGTTCACTGGGTTGACAGTGGTTGTTCGGGGCGAGGTATTAGCAAACAGCCAGATAGAACGCAAATACAATTTACGTTATTTTTGCCAGTCCACGTGATCGCATGGGAGACCTGGTCGCGATCCACAGGCCATCTTCCGCCCCTCGCCCTGGCAGCAACCCAAGCCGAAAATCCCGGCGATACGGAAATTGACCCGCCGTTGGACTTGCCGCATACTCACCACCATAACGCGTATGCCATCAGACCATAAACAGGAATTATTAAAGCGGATACCGTCCATCACGGAATTGCTGAAAAGTCCAGTGGTTGCCGACTGGCTGCTGCGCCAGCCCGCGCCCTTGGTCACCGAATGCCTGCGGCGGGCCGTCGCGCAATTGCGCCAACAGGTGCTGGCAGACACGGCCGGACATTGCGGCGCGCAGCACGTCACGGCGGAATCTGTCTTGGAGCGCGCCGGGGCCTTGCTAAAGCAGGCCACCACACCACACCTGCGCGAGGCCATCAACGCCACCGGCATCATTCTGCACACCGGCCTGGGCCGGGCAGTGTTCCCGGAATGCGTGGTGGACTCCATGCAAGGCGAACTGAAGGGTTTCACCACGCTGGCGGTGGACCCAGAAACCGGCGAGCGCGTGGAACGGGACGAACTGGTAGAATACCTGCTGACTGAATTAACCGGGGCCGAGGCGGCCACGGTGGTGAACAATAATGCCGCCGCCACCATGCTGGTGCTGGCGGCTTTGGCAACCCGGCGGGAAGTGATTGTTTCACGCGGGCAACTGATCGAAATCGGCGGCTCGTTCCGCCTGCCGGAAGTCATGGCGCAAAGCCAGGCCATTCTGAAGGAAGTCGGTGCCACCAACCGGACTCACCTCAAAGATTACCGGAATGCCATCACCCCGGACACCGCCGCGCTCATGCGGGTACACCCCAGCAACTATCGCATTGTGGGTTTCACCAGCGAACCTTCCCTGCGTAAACTTACCGAACTGGCGCACGAACGGGGTATTCTGATGATTGACGATCTGGGCGCCGGGGCGTTGCTGGACCTGGAGCAGTTTGGGCTGCCGCACGAGCCAACCGGGCGCGAATCCATTGCGGCGGGCGCGGACTTGGTGCTGTTCAGCGGGGATAAACTGATTGGCGCCAGCCAGGCTGGCGTGGTGGTGGGCCGCAAAGATTTGATCGAGCGCCTGCGCAAACATCCGCTCATGCGCGCCCTGCGCGTGGACAAAACCTGCCTGCTGGTGTTGGAACGCACGCTGCAATTATTCCGCAATCCAGAAAAGTTGCGGCAGACCCACCCCACCTACCGCATGATTTGCACCCCCAAGGCGCAACTGGAACAACGCGCCCGGGATTTATGCGAAGCCATCGCCACGACCGCTCCCAAAGTGGCTACCAGTATCAAGGATGGCGTGGCGTATCTGGGCAGCGGTTCATTGCCGACCGAAGCGCTTCCCAGTTGCCTGGTGACGGTTGCCGCGCCGGGCCTCAAGACAGCGGACCTGGCGCAACGTTTGCGGATGGACCCCGCCTGCGTGTTTGGCCGGATCGAAGATGACTGCGTTTGCCTGGACATGCGCACGCTGACGGATGCGCAAATCCCCACGGTGGCCACAGCGTTACACCGCATTAGCATCGCGTAAGTCCGGGATGGCATCGCTCCTTTGGCGGGCAGCGGAATTCCCAGCGACCCTACTTCTTCCCGGCTGTGCCAATGCAGTACAGGTTCTTGAAGCCGCGAATGAACATCTGCCCATCGCTGATGGCCGGCGAAGCAAAACATTTTTCACCCAGATCATTGGTCGCCAAGATCTGGCATTCCCGACCGGGCTTGATGACCCGAGTAATGCCCAAATCATTCAGGAAATAGACCAAGCCATTGGCTGAAACCAACGACGCGTGCTGCTCACCAGTGCGTTCCTGCCACAGCAACTCCCCGGTGGCCGCCTCAAAACAATGCGCCACGCCGCCATCCGACACCACCAGGAAATAATCCCCTTCAACGATGGGCGAAGGCACATAGGCCACGCCTTTATTGGTGCGCCAGCGAATGTGAGTTTGGGTGACATTGCCATTGCCATGCGGGTCAATCGCCAGAATATGATGATCCGGAAAGCCACCGGTAATGAACATCAAATCCGCCTTTTTGCCATAGACCATTGAGGCCACAAACTGCTCGGTGGGACCGTCAATGATCCAAAACAACGAACCATCCTGGGGATTATAACTGGTGACACATTTGGTTCCCGACAGCACCATTTGTGTCCGGCCGCCGATGTCATAAATGGCGGGCACGACATAACTCCGGGTTTTGTTGGGGCGGTCAATTTTCCAGAGTTGTTTGCCCGACTGCCGATCCAGGGCGACCATGTAACCATCGCCATCGTGATCGCCATTCACAATCACCTTATCCTGATAAACAATCGGTGAACTGCAAAAACCGTGCTTGCTGGAAAACGCTCCCGGTCGAACCAGCCATTGCTGTTTGCCGTTAAAATCATACGCTGCCACCACCATCTCCTTGCCATCCAGAAAGGCAGTGAACACCCGTTGCCCATCCGTTGCCGGAGTGCTTGAGGCCGGGCTGTTCAGTTTGTGCATGACCTCTAGCGAGCTCGTCAACGCCACGGTTTGCCAGAGAATCTTGCCATCCCGACGGTCCAGACAGAGCAAGCACCGTTCATTCGCCTCGGGCAGCGCGGTTACCGTGAAAAGGCGATCACCATACACGATGGGCGAGGCGTGGCCCATGCCGGGCAACGCGGTTTTCCATAGGATATTCTGGTTGGTATCCCATTGGGTGGGCACCTTGGTTTCAAGGCTGGTCCCATCCAGACGCGGTCCGCGCCAGCACGGCCAGTTTTCAGCATGTAACGAGCTGGCTACCAGCGCGGCGACGAGTAAAATTTTTATATTCATTGAATCAACGAGGGACAACGTACCAAGTATCACCTCATATTCCCAACGAAAAAATAATGGCGAAGGTTTCACCCTTTGCCGGTGAAATTGCCGTCTGGTGCTGGTCCTTCTGTTCAGCCATGGGTTGTCTGGTGGTCTTGCACCAAGGTTTTTGCCGAAGTCATTTGACAAATGGCGGGCTTGCCATTATTTTTAATCAAACGTTTAAATTGAATGGTTAAATCATACGTTAAAAAGCCACGCTCTGACTCAGAACAACGGGCTAACATCCTCGAAGCCGCCATCCCGGTCTTTGCCGAAAAAGGCCGCAAAGGCGCTTCCATCCGCCTCGTCGCCCAAGCCGCCGGCGTCAACAGCGCCCTGATCTACTATTACTTTGAAAACAAGGACATGCTGTTTCGCGAAGCGGTGCGCTCGGTTGTGCTGGGCATGCTGGAACAGCTCCAAACCGGGTTGCGCCCGTTTGCCAACGCCCACGAACGCCTCGGCTACCTGGTGAATTGCATCATGGATTATTACAGTGCGCACCCGAACCGGATGCGCCTGATGGGCATCGTGCATGCCCTTTACGGCGAGGTGCTGGGCCAAGTGTTACAGGACACCGTCACCAAAGTGCGACTGGTGCCACTGGAAATTTTACAGGAAGGCATGACGTTGGGACAAATCAAACCGGCCAACCCGCTGCAAATCTGGTGGAGCCTGTTGGGTAGTTGCGTTTTCACCCTGTTTATGAGCGACGCGGTCAGTCACGTGAACCCGGCCGTGCTACCGGTGAAAATCCCCTCCTTGGAGGAACATCGGCAACAGATCATCGGCCTGTTCTGTGATGGGCTGGCAGCGAATGCGAAGACCAAGCACAAAACGAC
Organism: Verrucomicrobiota bacterium; assembly: GCA_037139415.1. NCBI lineage: Bacteria > Pseudomonadati > Verrucomicrobiota > Verrucomicrobiota bacterium. The sequence goes on from JBAXGN010000149.1 coordinate 4,615, forward strand.
ACTAAAGTAAACCTATGCAAGCGAATCATAAGGCAGGTTGTGGCTTCTCGGAAACACGGGAGCAACGTGAATATCAGCAACCGCTTCGGACTTCGGGTTTCGGATTTCTTTCGGACTTCGGGCTTTCGGACTTCGGATTTGGCAGGACAGGAAGCTCCACTGCGCACCACGCGACAACTACCTTTCTTCCCCTGCTCTGCTTGTGCGCTCTGGCGCTATTTCTCGCGGGTTGCGAGCCGAAGGGCATTCAAGCAGATGGTTCCGGCACCATTGAATGCACGCAGGTCCAAGTGGCCCCCCAAGTGGGAGGCCGCTTGCTCCAACTGCCGCCCCGCGAAGGCGCGAGGCTCAAGAAAGGCGACCTGGTCGCCCAAATTGACACGTCGGATTTTGTGCTAAAACGCGACGAGGCGCGGGCCGTCATCGCCCAAGCCCAGGCGCAACTGGACTTGCTGCTGGCCGGTTCCCGCGCGGACGACATCCAGCGCGCGCGCGAACAGGTGCGCGAGGCCCAGGTGATCGCCAAGGGAGCCGTGACCGATCTGGAACGCCTCAAGCCGGTGTACGAACGCAAAAGCGCCACGCAAAAACAATTGGATGACGCACAGACCTTCGTGGACCGCACCGCCGCCGCCGTAGCGGTCGCGGAACAAAACGTGCAACGCCTGGTGAACGGTAACCGCCAGGAGGAAATCCGCGTCGCCCAAACCCAGGTGGACCTGGCTAAAACCCGCCTGGCGCAGGTGGAGAAAAACATCAGCGATTGCACTGTGTTTGCCCCCATGGATGGGATCGTCACCACCCGCAGCCGGGAGGATGGAGAAGTCGTCGGCGCCGGAACCACGCTAATCACCCTGTCGCGATTGGATGAAGTCTGGCTCTCCGTGTATATCCCCGAAACGCGCTTGGGCAAAGTCAAGCTGGGCCATTCCGCTCGCGTGAAGATTGATGGCGAGGCGCGGGAATACAAAGGCACCATCACCTTTGTCTCGCCCGAGGCCGAATTCACCCCGCGCAACGCCCAGACCCCGGATGAACGCGCCAAACTGGTGTATCGTGTCAAAATCACCCTACCGAATCCGGAAGGCGTTTTCAAACCCGGCATGCCTGCGGATGGGTTCTTGGACTAGGAGATTTATCGAAGCATGGCGACTGCGCAATGAACACAAACGAACCATCCATCGCGATTGAGACTCGCGGTCTGGCACGCGCCTTTGGCGCAGTGCAAGCGGTGCAAGGCTTGGACCTGTCCGTCAAACGCGGCGAGATGTTCGGGCTGGTGGGGCCTGATGGCGCGGGCAAAAGCACGGCCATCCGCCTGCTCTGCGGCATCCTGCATCCCACCGGCGGGACGGGCCAGGTGCTGGGCTGCGACCTGACCACCAAGGCCGACGCCATCAAATCGCGCATCGGCTATCTCTCGCAAAACTTCACGCTCTACGGCGATCTGACCGTGGATGAGAACATCGAGTTCTTCGCCGATTTGCATGGAGTACCGGACTATAAGAAACGGCGGGATGAGTTGCTGTCATTCACGCGCCTGACGCCATTCCGCAAACGGCTGGCCCAGGCGCTCTCGGGCGGTATGAAGAAAAAGCTGGCGCTGGCCTGCACGCTGATCCATACCCCAGAGCTTATTTTCCTGGACGAACCTTCCACCGGTGTGGACCCGGTTTCGCGCGGTGAATTTTGGAACATCCTCACAGATATCCTGCAACAGGGGGTGACCATCCTGATGACCACACCGTACCTGGACGAAGCGGAGCGTTGCCACCGCATCAGCCTGATGCATCGCGGACGGACGTTCATGCATGGCACCCCGGCAGAGGTCAAAGCCGCCATGCCCGGTAAAATCTATCGCATAGAATGCCCCAATCCAGCCGGAGCTTATCAGTCGCTACGCGCCAGATGGTCCCCCAACCACCTCGTTCTCTACGGCGAAAGCCTACACCTGTGGGCACCGGGCGGCCTAAGCGATGCGCAGTCCACCGCCGCCTGGTTGGAAACCCGGCAACTCGGTCCCGTAACATTTGCCGAAACCGAACCCACTCTGGAAGACGCCTTTATCGCCCTGCTGGGTGAGCAAACCACGAACGAGGAGGCCGCATGAAAACAACTGGTGATGATTTTAGTAAACTGCCATTTATGTTCCATCCAAGGGCACTCCCGTTAATCCTAGCCATCGTGTTTGCACGCGCAGCCTCTGCCGCCACGACCAATCTGGTCACGCCCCAGGAGATCGTCAGCCAAACCCTGGCGCACAGCCACCAACTCCGCAGCCTGCAATACGAAACGCGGGCCATCGAGGCACGGGGCGATCAGGCCCGCGCACAAGGCCTGCCGCAACTTAGCACCGACGCCCGCTTTGCCCGCTATGAAGGACTGGAGGATGGTCAGTTTGGACCACGAATGACGATTCCAGCGGTTGAATCCCGCTATGGCGCGGGCCTCACCGTCTCGCAACCGGCGTACACCGGCGGACGGCTCAAGAGCCTTAGAGAATTGGCCACCCATCAAAAGAAGGCCACGGAGCAGGAACGGCACAGCGCGGAGGCCGACCTGGCCCTGGACGCCTTGAACACCTATTGGACGTGGTCGAAGGCATATTTCATGATGGAATCACTGCAAGCCGCAGTGGAGCGCATGGCCGCGCACGCCAAAGACATGCAAAACCTGCATGACGCCGGACTGGCCACCGATAACGAGTCGCTCTCCACCGAGGTACAGTTAGACCGCACCCGATTGCGCCTGGAAGAATCCCGGCGGCGCGTGCAACTGGCAACCGCCCGCCTCGCTTACCTCACCGGACATCCTCTGCTGGAAAAACAACAGCCGCAACCCGCCCAAGCCAGTGGTGATGCCACGCTGCCCGGGGAAACGGAATTACTGGAAACCGCGCGCCGCCAACGCCATGAACCGGAGGCGCACACCTGGGAAATTCGCGCCGCCGAAACGCAGATAGACGTGCAACGCGCCGAGAACCGCCCCCAAGTATCGATGATTGCCCGTTACGAAATGTCGCGCCCCAACCAGATGAACATTCCACCCCAGGATAAATGGCAGGATGACGCGTATGTGGGGATATCCGTAACATGGAATCTATTTGACTGGGGCCTCACCAAAGCCAAGGTCGCGGAAGCCGCCGCCCGGGCCGAGCAGGCCCGCCTGCGCGCCCAACAAACCGAAGACGCCATCACTTATGAAGTGCGGCAAGCCCGCATTCAACTCCAGGATGCCTGGCAGCGTCTGGTGGTGGCGGAACGGGCCGAAAAAAGCGCGCGCCGCAACCTCGAGGTCGCCTCCGACCTCTGGCGGAGCGGACTGTCACGCCATTCGGACGTGCTCGATGCCCATGCCCAACTGACCGATACGCAATATGAGATCATTGCCGCGCGAGCCGATGTGGAACTCGCCCGGGCGGCGGTGGATCATGCCGCCGGTCGCTTGAATACCACCCTACGTTAACCCACCACCAACGACCGCATGACTCTCCCCGCCACCACCTCACCCGTCATCGAGGTGCATGAATTGACCAAACGGTTTAGCCAATTCACAGCGGTGGACCGCGTATCGTTCACGGTGCGGCGCGGTGAAATTTTTGGATTCCTGGGACCAAACGGCGCTGGTAAATCCACCACCATCCGCATGTTATGCGGGCTGCTATCCTCCACCTCCGGCACCGCCTCGGTCGGCGGCTACGACATCAATCGCCAACCCGAGCGCGTGCGGGAAAACCTCGGCTACATGTCCCAGAAGTTCAGTCTCTATCGTGATCTCACCGTGGCCGAAAACCTCGCGTTCTTTGGCGGTGTGTACGGACTGGGAAAAACCAAGTTGCGCGACCGCGCCGCCACGGTGGTCGGAATGGCCGGGTTGACCGGGCTGGAAAATCAAGTTACCGGCACCTTATCTGGTGCGTTGCAGCAGCGGCTTTCCCTCGGCTGCGCCATTCTGCACGAGCCGCCCATTTTATTCCTCGACGAACCCACCAGCGGCGTGGACCCCATTTCCCGCCGCCTGTTCTGGGATTTGATCCAGAACATGGCCGCCAATGGCATCACCATCCTCATCACCACGCATTTCCTGGATGAGGCAGAGTTGTGCCAGCGGCTCGGCTTCATCAGCAGCGGACGGCTCATTGCGCTCAATACCCCCTCCGCCATCAAACGCAAAGCGGTGCGGGAAGATTTGTTCGAGGTTTCCCTCGGCGCGCACCATGGCGCCAAGGAGGGCGTGGACGCACTGGAAGGGGTGGTCGCTTCCTCTTGGTTTGGACCGCGCCTGCATGTCTTTTGCCAACCGGGCGTCTGGGATGCCCCGCGCCTGGTGGCCAAGCTGCGGGAACGCGGGGTGGAAGCCCTCGCCGCCGAGCGGTCACCCGTGCGCCTCGAAGATGTGTTTATCCGCCTGGTTCAGCAAAACCAACCGTCCACCGACACACCTTCATGATTTAGCCCGGCCAACACATGCGTCGTTTCCTCGCCATATTTAAAAAGGAATTCCGCCAGATCCGGCGGGACCCGCTCTCGTTGGGGCTGCTCATCCTGGTGCCGGCGCTGCTCCTGATGCTATACGGCTACGCGCTCTCCTTTGATATCAAGCATATCCCGGTCGGCGTGCTTGACCAGGATCGCACCCAGGAGAGTCGCGCGCTGTTGGACAGCCTGTTTCGTAATCCCTACTTCACTTGGAAAACCTCCTTGCAACGTCCCGCCGATGCCGATGGCCTGCTGCTGCGCGGTTCGGTGCGCGCGGTGCTCATCATCCCCAAAGGTTATGCGCAAACGCTGGCGCGCGGTGAGACCGCCCAGCTTCAGGTGCTCGTGGACGGTGCGGACGCCACGTCCGCCTCCACCACCAGCGGCTACTTTGAAATCCTTTCCGACCGCGCCTCCCGGCAGGTGCGATTTGCCGCCCTGGCGCGCGCCGGTGTCACCCCCACCCTGCCCCTGGTCATTCCCGAACCACGCCTCTGGTTCAACCCTGAACTGGATAGCGCGCATTTCCTCGTCCCCGGTATCATCGCCATGCTGATGATGCTTTCGGCGGTCATTGCCACCTCGCTTTCCATCGTGCGCGAAAAGGAGCGCGAAACCATGGAACAAATCATGGTCTCCCCCATCCGCCCCTATGAACTGATCCTGGGCAAAACCCTCCCCTACGTCGTCATCTGCCTGATCACCATGATCATGATCCTGCTCATGGGCTATTACCTGTTCGGCATCCACATCGTGGGTTCGTATTGGCTCATGACGGCAACCACCCTGCTCTTCCTGTTCGCCGCCTTGGGATTGGGCATGTTGATCTCGGCCATCACCAACTCGCAACAAGTCGCCTTCCAACTCGCCACCCTCACCTCCTTGTTGCCCTCGTTCATTCTGTCCGGCCTCATTTTCCCGATCCAGAACATGCCCTGGCTTCTGCAAAAAATGACCTACCTGGTCATCCCGCGCCACTTTGTCACTGCCTTGCGCGGGATCATTTTGAAGGGGGCGGATTGGCAGGCCCTCTGGCCGTCCTTGCTCGCCCTGTTCCTGCTTGGCGTCGGCTTCAACTTCATTGCCGTGCGCAAAACCAAAAAGGCCCTGTATGGCTCGGTCTGATAATAACACCACCTGATTGCCATGCACCGAATCCGCTGTCTATTGATCAAGGAACTCGCCCAACTCCGGCGCGACCACCGGCTCTTTGGCATCCTGATCGTGGCACCCCTGATCCAATTGCTCCTGCTGGGCATGGCGGTGGATACCGACGTCAATAACATCACCCTCGCCGTGCGCGATCAGGATCATTCCTTTCACAGCCGCGAATTTGTGCGCGCCGTCGGCGCTTCAGGCTATTTCAACATCACCACTCTTTCAGGGCCTGAGCGTGAGGATGGCCAACTGCTCGTCGCGGGCAAAGCGGGCGTGATCCTTGTGATTCCACCCGATTTTGGCCGCAACCTCGCCCGCAAACAAACCGCCAGCGTCCAGGTGCTGGCTGACGGTGCCGACAGCAACTATGCCGTCCAAGGCTTGAACTACCTGCAAAAAGCGGCACGCCAATTTTCCGATGGCCAGGTGCGGCTCGCGTTCCTGGACGCCGCAACGCAACGCGGCCTGCCGCTGCCGGGCGTGGCCGTGCAAACCCGCGTCTGGTTCAACCCCGCCCTCAAATCGCGCTTCTACATGCTGCCAGCATTGCTCGGCCAATTGCTGATGATCACCACCATGATGGTCACCAGCATGGCCCTCGTGAAAGAGCGCGAGGAAGGCACCTTTGAACAACTCATCGTCACCCCGTTGCGGCCCCTCGAAATGATCCTGGGCAAACTGCTGCCGTTCGTCGTGGTTGGCATCGTGGAAATCACCCTGTTCCTGCCATTGCTGCGTTTGGTGTTTGGCTTGCCGTTCCATGGGCAATACCACGTCCTCTACGGCATGACCTTGCTCTTCCTGCTGACCACCCTCAGCCTGGGCCTGTTCATCTCCACCCTCGTCAAAACCTTGCAACAAGCAATGTTGGTCTCGACTTTCTTTGTCATGATGCCCTTCCTGCTGCTGGCCGGTTTTGCCTTTCCCATCGCCAACATGCCGCCCGCCATCCAAACCATCACTTATCTCATTCCGCTGCGTTACTACCTCGAAGCCCTGCGCGGCATCTTCCTGCGCGGCGCCGGTTGGCAGGAACTCTGGCCCCAAGCCCTGGCGCTCGCCGCGTGGGGCACCGCTCTGCTGGCGCTTGCCTCCCTCAAATTCCGAAAACGGTTGGATTAACTGACTTCAACAGGTTCGCGTGGCAATGTTCCATACCGAGCATTCTCAAAGTATCACTTTGATTTTGTGCGGTATAAACTTGCTGAAACCCACTCGCGAGTTTGCTTACTGGTTGGTATGCAGCGTGGAAATCTGCATATCCACATTCAGATCCACTGCCGTGCGATCCGCAGTCAGCGAAGGCGTCAAATTCAACCTGATACCGGGAGCCGCGTTGGTATCGCCCGGTTGCTGGCCGCCCCCAACGGATATCTCGGCTGCGCGCCCGTTGATGGTAGACACCGTCGGCGCGCTCAACACATCCACATCCTTCATGCTTTGCAGGGACTGGAGCAGCGTTTGCATTTGCTCCCCTGTCAGGGAATTAGGGGTAGCCTGCTGGTCAGCTCCGGTTTGGATGCCACCGAGTCCCACCTGTTGCCACACCGCATCGGTTGCCTCAACGACCACAGAACGCACAACAATTTGCGGTTCACCCTGCTCGCCCGCTTGCGATACCGGGGTAATCAAAGTTATGGTGCGTTTGCCCGCGCTGCTTTGCCAGCCCCCGGCGACCATAGTGTGGCCATTGGGAATTCGCACCAAGGTTTTCAGCGAGTGCGTTTGCAGCACAGGCGGCGTGGGGGCGGCTTCCGTGGTTGTAACCTGGGGCGTTTTCGGAAGTTGCTGCCCTCGCTTTTCCCGGTCCGCCTGGGTCTGCATCTGGGTGAATTGGCCCCGCAGACGAATCAGTTCGGATTCCTTTTTGCGCGCCTCCACCAACTGGCCCTGCGTGCGCTGCAATTCCGACTTCAAGTTTTCACGTTCCTGCCTGAGTGTTTCCACCTGCTGCGCAAGGGGTGATTGCTGCTGGCTCATCGCCTCCAGCTCGCGCTCAAAACGGCCGGACTGGAGGAATTGATAAAGCGCCGTCCCGGCGGATGCCGCAACGATCAGGGTGATAATGGTTTTTTGGGTAATAGTCATAGCGTAAAAAAAGACCGCACTTGACAGTGCGGCCTTCGGTATTGCGGACAAACGTGCCGCTAAATCATTATGCCTGCTGCTTGAGCGCGTTATCCATCGCAGCGTACAACTGGTTCATGGTCGCTTCGGTCTCGTCACCCATGTTGGAAACGCGGAAGGTGGTGCCCTTGATCTTGCCGTAACCACCGTCAATCAAGAACCCTTGATCCTTTACCGCCTTCTGGAATTTCGCCACATCCATGACGCGACCGCCGGGCTTGGCACCGTTGTTCACACAGGTGAGCGTAACGGATTCGTAGCCTTTTTCTGGGAACAGCGTGAAACCGTTGCGTGCCGCCCAGTCGCGGGTCAGGTTGGCCAACTTCAGATGGCGGGCATAACGGTTTTCCAACCCTTCGGCAAAAAAATCCTCGAGCTTGGAATTCAGGGCATACACATGGCCGATGCTCGGAGTGCTCGGTGTCATGCTCTGCTCGGCGTTTTTCTGAAACTCAACGAAGTCGAAATAATAGCCGCGATCCTTCATGGTAGCAGCCTTGGCCAGTGCCGCCGGAGAACACGCAAACACCGCCAACCCAGGCGGCATGGCAAACGCCTTTTGCGTGCCGGCCAACAATACGTCAATGCCCAGAGCGTCAAACTCCAGCTTGATGCCTGTCAGGGAACTGACGGCGTCCACGATGAACATCACGTCCGGGTATTTTTTCTTAAGCGCGGCGATTTCATACACCGGACTCATGACACCCGTAGAGGTTTCGTTATGGATAAGCGTGAGGGCGTCGAACTGACCAGTAGCCAGCTTCTTATCCACGTCTTCGGCACGGATGGGCGAACCCCATGGGACCTGGAGGGCTTCGGCTTCCTTGCCGCAGCGCTTGGACACGTCGAGCCATTTATCGGAGAACGCACCGCACATGCAATTCAGCACCTTCTTGGCCACCAGATTGCGAATAGAACCTTCCATCACGCCCCAGGCGGAAGACGTGCTGAGATACACCAGTTGTTTGGTGTACAGAAGCGTTTGCAACTTCGGCATCATGCCGGCGTACAGGTCTTTGAAGCCCTGGCCGCGATGCCCGATCATTGGACTGCAAAATGCCTTGAAGGTCTTTTCGCTTACCTCAACCGGGCCCGGAATATGTAATTTTACGTGTGCCATAATCAAAAGTTATTATGTCGGCGTAATTTTTCACAAGCCCGTCGCAATGGCAAGCCGTTTTCCCGCGTAAAATGAAATATTATGAAAGCTCACGACGGAATGCCAGCCGTTCTCCCTTTCTCCTTGCGCGAGCGAACCTGGACAGGTAATCCCTACGTTGTGAACCGATTTAATTTTATTCAATCGCTACCAGATCTTATAAATGGCGCGGCCAGCCTGTGCCCGGGAAAAATCCATAGTGCAATACCACGGCCAGGTGAATTGCTCACGCTGATCATGATACTGTGGACAGGCAGCTTGGACGCGCAAACCCCGGCCAACCTCATTCCCAATGGCACCCTGGAGGCCGATGCCAAGAGCAAGAACTGGCCGGACCACTGGGGTAAACCCGAGGGAGCCACTTGGGAAAATGAAAATGGGAATCATTTTTTGCGATTGCGGGTGGTGGAACCGGGGAAATCGTACCTATTGCATCAAGCCATCCCCATTAAACCGGAATACCAGGCCATGGAATTCAGTTTCCGCACCCGGTATGTAAACGTGAAACGGGGCGTGCAAGCCTGGTTCGATGCCCGCATTATGATGGATTTCAAAGACGCCGCCAATAAAGTCGTTAAATCAAACGTCAAAGTGCCCTATTTCACCGGCACCTCCAAGGATTGGGTGGAACGCAAAATCAAATTTCTCGTACCAGAACGTGCCGCCAAATTGGAGATCATGCCCACGCTGTTTCAGGCTGCTGCCGGCACCTTTGATCTGGATGATTTTAAACTGGTAGTGCTCACCGACCCCGATGCCACCGCCCAGATTGCCGCTGCCGTCAAGGATAGCGAGGTGCCGCCGGTCACCGTGCGCGGAAACAAAGCTACCCCGAAAGAGTTGGTAGTATCAGGCAACAGGCTGAAGACCACCGATGGCCAGGAAGTGTGGCTGCAAGGGGTGAATGTCCCCAGCCTCGAATGGTCGAATACCGGCGAGCGGGTATTGAATTCCATCGTCGAGGCCATCGAAAACTGGAAAGCGAATGTGATCCGCCTGCCGGTCAAGGATGATCGCTGGTTTGGCTTGGCCGGACAGACAGACAATGGCAAGGCATACCGTGAGTTGGTGGATCAAGCCATTGAGGCTGCAAGCACGCGCGGTGCGTATGTGGTGCTGGATTTACACCAATACCGTGCCCCCACGGAAGGTACCCTCAAATTCTGGCGGGACGCTGCGGCGCGTTATAAGAACAATCCCGCCGTGATCTTCGACCTATTGAACGAACCGCACGGCATCACTTGGGAGGTATGGAAAAATGGGGGCACCGTTTCCGAAAAAGCCAAGGGTGGCGACGGTGTGCTGGCAGAAAACGCGCAAAAGACCATCACCTTCCAATCACCCGGCATGCAGAAAGTAGTGGAGGCCATCCGCGAGTCCGGGGCCCAGAACATCATTGCCGCCGGGGGCTTGGACTGGGCTTACGATTTATCCGGCATCTTGAAGGGGTACGCCCTCGAAGACCATGGCGGCCATGGCATCATGTATTCCACGCATGTGTATTCCTGGAAAGGTGACTGGAAAAACAAGTTTCTGGCGGTGGCGGAGAAATATCCCCTGCTCGTGGGCGAATGCGGATGTGAACCGGAACGTATGCCGTTTATCCCGCCAGAACGCCACGAAAATCCCGACTCATGGTATCCCGACCTGATCGGTTGCATCCAACAGCACAAGCTGAACTGGACGGCATGGTGTTTCCACCCGAGTGCCAAACCGCGCCTGATCCTTGATTGGAAGTACGCTCCCACCCCATTCTGGGGGCAACCGGTGAAAGACGCATTGGCGGGTAAGGCGTTTGAGATGAAGAAGACCAGGTGACGTCCGGAAAACCGTTAATGTTTATGGCCGGGAGTCTCATGGTCATGCCCAGACTGTTCCTGGCCAGCTTGCCCCGATTTTTGCAGGTGCTCGTGGCCGGTCGTCTCAAAGTTGCCAATCGCCATGGATATACCCACCCCCAACAGCATCGCCACGGAAAGTTTAACCCGGTCATGGCTGTGAAACTGCAATTCCGGCAGCAGATCGCTGGCAGCGATACAAAGGAATGTACCAGCGGAAAACGCCAGTGCCGCCCCCATAAACGCCGACGACTCGCCACTCAGCATGCTGGCACCGAGATAAAACCCAGCCACTCCCACCGGAATTAAAAGCGCCAATCCCGCGTTCACCAAATGCCGGGATATTTTGGATTCTTGGTGAAGGGTCATCAGAGTGCTAACTGCCAGCGCATCAAACGGTTTGTGCAAAAACACCACCAGAAACGTTCCCAACCCCAGAAACACTCCATGCGCCCCGGCAGCGGCTTCAGCCTGAACGGCGGCGGCCAGCGCAAACCCGTCAATCATCGTGTGCAAAGATAGCCCGAATGCCGCCCCCACCCAGGAAAGGTGCCGAGCCGATTTATCCGCCAGGGTGTGGTCATGAGGATGATGCACGGGAGAGGAAGTCGGCGATGCTGGTTCGTTATGGTTATGTCCACAGGCACAAGAGTTTCCGCATGATTCCGGATCCTCATCCGGCACGTCATGATGATGAAAATGAAAGAAACGCTGGATGAAGAACATGATCAGGAACCCAATCGTCATCCAAATCGCGACCCGGTCAATGGATTTAAGGTGAAACCAGGCATGAGGCAACATGTGCAACAGACCGACCCCCAGCATCAAACCGGCCACCAAGCTGGTGGACACTTGGAGCCGGGTATGGGTGGGGCGAAACAGCATGGGCAGCCATCCCCCAGCCAGGGAGGCCAACAACGCCAATCCGCAATAGAGGCCAAGCAATGGCCCTACTTCAATGCTCGTTTCAGGCATAATCAATGGCCGCCAGCAAAACAAACTGCCGGGGGTTTGTCGAGCAACCATTCAAAAAAGGTGCCACGCCCTCACTGCGTAGTCGGCGAGGCAAGGTGACTCGGACCCTGAAACAGGGAAGCATGATGCCAATGAACTAGTTACCGCTCGTTGGCAGACGTACTTTGCGAGTGCTGGTCTGGTCCGTCTCCCGGCGGATACGACTGCAAAAGGTGGGGTGAAACCCTGGCTCGCCATCCCTTGATTTAACCGGCGGGATAAAATTTTTCAAAAACTCACTTGTGAAGTGGAAAACTTGTGTTAATTAAGTTGCGTGAATTGAGTGAATTAGTAAACATCAAAGAAAAACGCATGAGCAATACGGCAACCTTGACGATTGGGGATAAGAGTTACCAACTTCCCATTGTAGTTGGCACTGAAAACGAACCGGCTGTTGATGTCAGCGCCTTGCGCGCACAAAGCGGCTATATCACGCTGGACGATGGCTACGGCAACACCGGCTCCTGTAAAAGCCAGATCACCTTCATTGACGGTGAAAAGGGCATCTTACAGTACCGGGGCATCCCCATCGAAGAACTGGCCATGAATTCAACCTTCGTTGAAACCGCCTACTTGATCATCTTCGGCCACCTGCCCACCGAGGCTGAATTGCGTAAGTTCTCCGCCTTGCTGACGCAGAACGAAATGCTGCACGAGGACATGAAGTTCCACTTCGAGGGATTCCCGGCCAACGCCCACCCCATGGCCATCCTCTCCTCGATGATCAACGCCGGGAGTTGCTTCTACCCGGAACTGATGAAGAGCTATGATCCCAAGACCTTTCAATTGACGGCTGCGCGGCTCATCTCGCAGGTTCGCACCATTGCGGCGTTTTCGTATCGCAAGTCCCTCGGGCTACCGATCATTTACCCGAAGCCATCCTATCGTTACACGGCGAACTTCCTGCACATGATGTTTTCCAACCCGCACGAGGATTATCCGTGCCATCTGGACGTGGTGCGGGCGTTGGACTTGATTTTCCTGCTCCATGCCGATCATGAACAGAACTGCTCGACGGCAACGGTGCGTTTCGTAGCCTCCAGCCGCGCCAACATGTTTGCCAGCGCGGCGGCAGGCGTCTGCTCGCTGTGGGGACCGTTGCATGGCGGCGCCAACCAGGCCGTGATTGAGATGTTGGAGGATATCCGAAGTTCCGGGGACGATGGCCGCCGGTTCATCGAAGATGCCAAGAAGAAAAACAGCGGCAAGCGCCTGATGGGCTTTGGCCACCGGGTTTACAAGAACTACGATCCGCGCGCCAAAATCATCAAGGAACGTTGCGATCAGTTGCTCAAAGCGTTGAAGATTGATGACCCGTTGCTGGACATCGCCAAACGGCTTGAAGAAGCCGCGTTGCACGATTCCTATTTCCTTGAACGCAAGCTGTATCCCAATGTGGATTTCTACAGCGGCATCATCATGCGGGCCATTGGGATTCCGCTGGAAATGTTCACCGTCATCTTTGCCATCGGGCGCATGCCGGGCTGGATTGCCAACTTCCAGGAAATCATGGAAGAGCCCAACAGCCGCATTTACCGTCCGCGCCAGATCTACACCGGCAAGACCCTCAACCATTACGTCCCCATCAAGGACCGAAAATAGGTTGGTTCACGGGATCATGGGCCACTGGGCGTTGGGATTAACTTGCGATTCGCGATAATCGCGTTTAGTTATATCTCTTCAATATGGTACATGCCTACGAGCCCAGTCCGTGGATGATCCTTCCATTCGGCACGTTGCTGGCGGTTATTGCGCTGGCACCGTTGTTATTTGCTGAATGGTGGGGCCGTCATTATGCCAAAGTGGCATTCACGCTTGGGTTGGTGACCGTTGGGTATTACCTCTGTGTTCTCCCGTCGGCAGCCCATGCCAAAGTGCTGGGCACTGCGGAAGAATATTTTAGTTTCATCTGCCTGATTGGTTCGCTTTACGTCGTCTCCGGCGGTATTCACATCAGCGTCAAAGGTGAAGCCACACCGTGGGAAAACGTGCGTTTCCTGCTGATCGGAGCGGTCATCGCCAACCTGCTGGGCACCACCGGCGCTTCCATGCTGCTGATCCGGCCATGGATCCGCATGAACAAATACCGGATCACCAGCCACCACATTGTCTTCTTCATCTTTATCGTAGCCAATGTGGGTGGTTGCCTGACGCCGATTGGCGATCCCCCTTTATTCCTGGGGTATCTGAAGGGAATTCCCTTTTTCTGGGTGATCACGCATTGCTGGGCGATCTGGCTCGTGGGCGTCGGCACCTTGCTGGCCATGTTTTACTTCGTGGATCGGCGCAATTACCAACGCGCGCCCAAGCCAGTGCGCGAACACCTGGCGGAACCCGGAGACCACTGGCGGTTCGATGGCTTGGCGAACCTGGTATTCCTGGGAGCCATCCTGGGAGCCGTCTTTATTTCCCATCCTCCATTTGTGCGCGAGGGCATCATGATTGCTGCCGCCTTGGGTTCCTGGTTCACCACCAAAGAGCCTATTCATAAGGCGAACCACTTCACCTGGCACCCGCTCCAAGAGGTGGCCATCCTCTTCCTCGGCATTTTTGCGACGATGATGCCCGCCTTGGATTGGCTGGAGAACAATGCCGCCACGCTAAACCAACCGGGCGTCGCCTTGTTCTTTTGGGGCAGTGGCACCTTGTCCAGCATTCTGGATAACGCGCCCACCTATCTGAGTTTCCTATCCGCTGCGCTGGGTAAATTCGTGCCGGGCGACGCCGTCCAACAAATGCAAACGCTGCTAGCCACTGGCATTCCCGCCCAGGCCGCGTTTTCCGGGCCGCACGCCGAGGGATTGCGCAACACCCTCCTGGCGCTGCAACAGTATCACGCCGGCGACTTGGCCACCCGCCAGGTCACCTTGGACGAAATTAAGATTTGTTACCTCCTCGGGAATGCGAACTTGAACGCGTTCATCGTCGCCATCAGCGCCGGTTCGGTCTTTTTTGGTGCCAACACCTACATCGGCAACGGCCCGAATTTCATGGTCAAAGCCATCGCCGATCACCAAAAGGTGCATACCCCCGGCTTTATTGGTTACGTCTTCAAGTACACCTTGCCGTTTATGCTGCCCGTATTGGTCCTGATCTGGCTGATCTTCTTCCGATAACTGCGTTTCCCTCAAGGCTTCCGATGGGAGATTCAGACACGGAACAACCGTACGCAACCATGCCATTCTCATCGGCTGAACCCTGCTGCGATGAATAGATCCGCTGCCTATAAACGGTCCCGGTAACGTTCACGAAAGGCGGTGACCTTTTCCTGCGTTGCAACGCCGAGCTTCTGTTTCAGCAGATGCTCGTAGGCGCGTCGGGCGATAAAGAAATCCTCCTTGGCAAGCAGGAGGGCCACATTGGCTTCCGTCGTTGGGGAGGAGAAATTGTTTTGTTCGAGCAATCGGAGGATCAAATGAACCTGGAAGTAAGGCAGTTGGATCAGATGCGCGGTGAGAGTTTCCATCGTGGTTTGCGGCAAGTCACGCTCGGCGGCAAAATAATCCAAAATCATCGGGCTGTTCAGGTCGCGCATGCGGTAAAACGACTCCACGAGGCGGGCGTGCAGATTCTTCCGGTCAGGCGCCGCACTGGCCAGGTAGCGGAGCGCCAGCTCGATATATTGGCTGTCGCCGGTCTCCAGCACATGCTGGGCATCCGCCAGGTATTGCCCGCCCGCAGCCGGCTGAAGCATGATCTGATTCAGGGCAAAACCCACGCAGCGCTGGTCCTTGGAATGCAGCAGAAACTTGAGACACGGCGGCGTGCAACGTTGGGCGGTCAGGTCGCATAGCTTGGAAACAATCTCTCCATTGGCCCAACGCCACAGCACCCAGGTGGTGTACGCCGCGCCTTCAACGACGGCCTCTTTCATGGCCGACGGCGTCGCGCCGGTCACCCCATCCACGCCGTTCGTCAGGGCCTTGGGCGAGGTCAGCGACGCCAAGGACTGCCTGGCCAGCAGGGAATCCTGGTCTTTGAGGATCAGATTCAACTTGGCATAATCATCCACGGTGAAGGGCACATGCTCCTTTTTGGTCAGCGGTTTTCCCCTCGGATATTCCAGCCGATCGAAATTGCCCACGGCATTCCAATACAGGGTCACCTCCAGCAACCGGCAATTCTTGTCCGCACAGACATCCGTCGTGAGCGGCATGGCGTAGCCCACCGGAAACGCATTCTGGTCCCGGAATTGCACTACCCGATGAACCCTCATAGGCAGCGATGGCGCAGTCGGATCGGGCACCTCCAGCTCCAGGTTGACCCGTTTCAACTTTGGGCCGTCAGGGTGTGCGGTGCCCGGTTGCGCATGCTTGCAAGCGGTAGTGCCGATCAGACCAAGCAACAGGATCACCCGGAGACAACCCCGCGCCCACGGCGAGGGGTGGCTCAGCAACACGGCCTTTGGCGCAATCGTCATCGGGCGCTCACCCTAAATCAGAGTGGTTCGGCATTCAATCCCGATTCAAACAGTTGCATCCCCTTACCTCCCAGAGGAGAATAATTCAAATGCGGAGTGCGGAGTGTAGAGTGCGGAATGAAGCCGATTTTGGTCGAGTAGGACTGAGGCGCACGCAACCTTGCGGTCCATGTTTCCTCA